>CAUBQU010000279.1 GCA_958438185.1 uncultured Oscillospiraceae bacterium | reverse complement strand
CTGAGTTTTTGAGAATTCACAAAACGCACCCTCCTTACAAAAATCAAGAAACCTGGGCATAATTAGAGATATTATTATAACATAGCCCCGTTTCCTTTGCAAGGCCGCCCACCACGGCTTGACAGATTTTTCACGCGGGGGTAAACTGTTAGAAATAAAACAAGGAGGGTGCATCGCATGCCATCGAACGTATATTTTACCGATTTCCATACCACCGCCGCGGAAAACCAGCTGCAGAAGCTCAAGCGGCTGATGCTCACCGCCGGTGCCCGCCAGATCGACTGGAAGGGAAAATTCGTCGCCATCAAAATTCACTTTGGCGAGCCGGGGAACCTGGCATTCCTGCGGCCCAATTACGCCAGGGCTGTCGCCGATGTCATCAAGGAGCTGGGCGGCAAGCCGTTCTTGACGGACTGCAATACGCTCTATGTCGGCGGGCGGAAAAATGCCTTGGAGCATATCGAATCCGCCTACCAGAACGGCTTCACGCCGTATACCACCGGCTGCCATATCCTGATCGCCGATGGCTTGAAGGGCAACGACGAGGTCGCTGTTCCTGTCCAGGGTGGCGACTATATTAAAGAGGCCAAGATCGGCCGGGCGCTGATGGACGCCGATATCGTCGTCTCGCTGACCCATTTCAAGTGCCACGAAAACGCCGGGATCGGCGGCGCCATCAAGAACATCGGCATGGGCGGCGGTTCCCGGGCCGGGAAGATGGAGATGCACGCCGCCGGGAAGCCCCTGGTCTCGGACCCGTCGGCCTGCATCGGCTGCGGCTCCTGCCGACGCATCTGCGCCCACGATGCCCCAGTTATGGAAGGCCGCACCGTCACCCACATCGACCATACAAAGTGCGTCGGCTGCGGGCGCTGTATCGCCGTCTGTCCCATGGACGTCATCGAGCCGCAGTATGACGCGGCCTTTGACGTCCTGAACTGCCGGATGGCCGAGTACGCCAAGGCGGTGCTGGATGGCCGCCCGGCGTTCCATCTGAGCTTGGTCATGGATGTCTCCCCCAACTGCGATTGTCACGCGGAGAACGATGTGCCGATCATCCCGGACGTCGGCATGTTCGCCTCCCTGGACCCGGTGGCGCTGGACCAGGCCTGCGCCGATGCCTGCGCGAAAATGCCCGTGCTGGCTGGCAGCCAGGCAGATAAGCCCCTGCAGCCGGGGCAGGACCTCTTCGCCGCCGTCCACGATACGACGAACTGGCGCGTCCAGACAGCCCACGCCAAGAAGATCGGCCTGGGTGACGACACGTATCAGCTCAGTAAGATTTAAATCATTTGCCCTGTTTTTTTGCAGCGCGCTCCCGATTTTCCCGGCGGCGCGCTGCTTTTTTGCGCCTGCGAAAAAATTTTTTAAAATTTTTTTCATTTTACGCTTGACATTTTTGTATCTTTGTATTAGTATCTTAGTACAATGATATGAACGAGGAGGTACGATATGGCTTGGCAATTTCGCAATGACGCGCCGATCTACACCCAACTGGTGGCGCAGATCAAGCTGCACATCGTCGCCGGGACATTTCAGCCCGGGCAGCGGCTGCCCGCCGTGCGGGACTTTGCCCTAGAGGCTGGGGTCAACCCAAACACGATGCAGCGGGCACTTGCAGAGCTGGAGCGGGAGCGGCTGGTATTCAGCCAGCGCACCGCGGGACGATTTGTAACGGAGGACAGTGATATGATTCAAACGATCAAACAGGAATTGGCGCAGCAGCAGCTGGCGCAATTTTTCCAGGCGATGGCCGAGTTGGGCTACGCCCGGGCAGAGATCGTCGCTCTGGTAGAGCAGAGCGACAGCAAGGAGGCACAAAATGGCGATTCTGGAATGTAAAAATTTGACAAAGCGCTTCGGCGCGACGGCGGCGCTGCAGGATGTAAGCCTGGAGATCGCGCCGGGGCGGATCATCGGCCTGCTCGGCCCCAACGGCAGCGGCAAGACGACGCTGCTCAAGCTGGCCAACGGCCTGCTGACGCCGGACGGCGGCTCTCTTACCATCGACGGCATGGCCCCGGGGGTCGAGACGAAAAAGATCGTCTCCTACTTGCCGGAAAAAAGCTATTTGGCCGGTTGGATGAACGTGCGGCAGCTGCTGGGGTATTTTTCTGATTTCTATGCTGATTTCCAGCCCCAGCGGGCCCTGGAGATGCTGGCCCGGCTGGGCATTGACCCGGCACAGCGGATTAAGACCATGTCCAAGGGCACGCAGGAAAAGGTCCAGCTGATCCTGGTCATGAGCCGGGCAGCAAAGCTCTATCTGCTCGATGAGCCGATCGGCGGCGTCGACCCGGCGACCCGGGACTACATTTTAAATACGATCATTTCCAATTATGATCCCGCCGCTTCGGTCGTCATTTCGACGCACCAGATCGCGGATGTGGAGCAGATTTTGGATGTTGTGATCTTTATTCATCGCGGCAAGGTCGTCCTGCAGTCCAGCGTGGACGCCATCCGCCAGGAGAAGGGATGCAGTGTGGATGCACTGTTCAGGGAG
>CAUBQU010000278.1 GCA_958438185.1 uncultured Oscillospiraceae bacterium | reverse complement strand
GATATGGAGATCGCCAGCGAATTTATCGCCATGGCGTCCCACTTGATGCAGATCAAAACAAAGATGCTGCTCTCCGTGACGGAGCGGGAAGAGGCTATGTCGGAGATGGAACAGCTCATTCGCTCCCTGGAAGAGCGCCAGCGCGCCGGGGCTTATGCGCAGATCCAGATCGCGGCGAAGTTTTTGGAGGGGCGCAACGAGATCGGGCGGAATCTCTTCACCAAGGGCCAGGAGGCCTACCAGGTGGACAAGACCTATCGCTACAAGCACGAGCCGGGGGACCTTTTGCGGGCCCTGGCTGCCATCTCTGAGCGCAGTGCCCGGCAGCTGCCGCCACCTGCGGCGAATTTTGCTGGGATCGTCGGCGCGGAGCCGTACCCGGTGACGAAAAAGGCCCAGGAGCTGCTCAAGCGGCTGGTCCTGCGTGGCGTGGCGCGGTTTAAGAGCCTGTTCCGGGGCAACCGCAGCCGCAGCGAGATCGTCGCGACGTTTTTGGCGATCTTGGAGCTGTGCCGCGTGAAATCCGTCCATCTTGAGGACACGGCGGATGGCGCGGATGATGTGGACGTGGTGTTTGAAAAAATGCCGGAGGAGTCGATTTGACGATTGAGACGATTGATTTGAGCGCCGACTCCCGGGCAGCGGAGGAGAAAAGCATGGACCAGGCAGAATTGGAGCGGGCCATTGAGGCCATATTATTTGCAGCCGGGGAGGCAGTCCCCGCGGCGCGGCTTGCCCTGGCGACGGAGCAGCCGCTGGACGAGGTCGAGCAGGCGGCAAAACAGCTGATGGACCGGCTGGCCTTTGAGCGCCACGGCATCCGCATCGTCAAGCTGGAGAGCGCCTATCAGATGTGCTCCGCCGGGGCGTATTCGAGCTATATCACAAAAGCGCTGGAGACGCGCAAGCCCCCGAAGCTCTCAGCTTCCCAGCTGGAGACGCTGACGATCATCGCCTATTATCAGCCCGCGACCCGGGCGTATGTCGACCAGATCCGCGGGGTGGACAGCTCCTATTCTGTCGGCGCGCTGCTGACGAAGGGGCTGATCGAGGAGTGCGGCAGGCTGAATGTGCCCGGCCGCCCGATCCTGTACCAGACGACGCCGGATTTCCTGCGGACCTTCGGGCTGGAGAGCCTGGCGGAGCTGCCGGAGATCGAGAAGATCAAATTCGGCAAGCCGCAGCTCCCGCCGGAAGGCCAGGACGCGGCGCAGCCTGCCGCCGCGCCAGATGCCGCTCCCGCGGCGCCTACGGCATGACGGCGCTGATCGTTCTGGGCGCGGTGGCGGCGTTTTTCGCCCTGCTGCTGCTTTTGCCGGTGGGGGCGGATGTCGCTTTTGACGAAGGCGGCCCGCAGGTCGCCCTGCGCCTGGGCCCGGTGCGGCTGCAGGTCCTGCCTGCAAAGCCGAAGAAGCCCGGGGAGAAGAAGAAAAAAGAGCGCGGCGCTTCCAAGCAGAAAAAGGCGCGCAAGCAGCCTTCCGTGGCAGCAGGCCACCGGGCGGGGGGGAAGATCGAGAATTTCTGGCCGTTTGTCCGGCTGGGGCTCTCGTTTCTTGGCGCGCTGCGGCGGCGCTTGCTGGTCAAGCGGCTGGAGCTAACCATCACCTTTGACGGAGAGGACCCGGCGAAGACGGCCATTCGCTATGGCCAGGCCCAGGCCGTCGCCCATGCGCTGCTGCCGCAGCTGGGGCAGGTCTTTCGCATTCGCCGCCAGGCTGTGGCGCTGGAATGCGGCTTCACCGGCGGATCGCTGAGCGTCACCTGTTTTTTGCAGGTGCGGCTGCTGGTCCTGGATGTCCTGGCCCTGGCGCTGCGCTACGGGCTGCGGGCGTATCGCATCTACCGCAGCCAGACTGCCCCGCAAACGCCTGCGGCAGACGGCGGGGAAGCGGAGGCGTAACCTTATATATTATGAAAATGCAGACGGCCGCGCCGGTACGGCGCAGGCGCAGAAAGGCGGTAACAGCATGAGTCATCCCCTGGGAAATATGATGGACACGACCATGAGCAAGATCCGGGATATGATCGGGGCCAACGCCATCATCGGCGACCCGATCCAGACGCCGGAGGGCGTGACGATCTTGCCGATCTCCAAGGTCTCCTTCGGCTTTGCCGGGGGCGGCTCGGATTTTGTCCCGAAGAATCTGGCGGCGAACCGGGAGAACCCCTTCGGCGGCGGCTCCGGCGCCGGTGTGACGATCACACCCATCGCGTTTTTAATTATTAAGGGCGAGCAGGTGCGGATGATGCCCATTGCCGTTCCGGCCAATTCGACGGCGGACCGCATCGTCGAGCAGCTGCCGGAGCTGCTGGACAAGCTCGGCGATTTCCTGGACGGCCGGAAAAAGCCGCAGGAACCGGCGGAATAATTGCGCTTTTCGCCGGAGATACTATCGCCGGTGATGAAACATGCAAGAAAAAATCGGATCAACGCGCAAACTGCGAAGCGTGATAGCCGCGGCGCTGGCATTTGTCTGCCTTGCGGCGCTGCTGCCCGGCAGAGCGC
>CAUBQU010000277.1 GCA_958438185.1 uncultured Oscillospiraceae bacterium | reverse complement strand
AGCCACCGATGATCAGGTTGCAGCCGTCGTCGATGAGCTGCACGATCGTCGAGTCCGCCTCCGAGCCGCCCTCAGACAGCGACTCGATCATGACGAGCTGATCGTCCGTCATGCCCAGCTCTGCGGCGGCCCGTTTGAGCCCCTCCGCCTGCGCCTGGCACCAGCCGCCGTCGACCACAACGTTGGTCAGCAGCAGGCCGACCTTCATTTTGCTGTAATCCACAGTGTCACTGCCGGAATCGGTCTGCTCCTGCGAAGCCTGCTTGGTGTCTGACTCCGGCGGTGTCGTACCGCTGCCGGGATCTTTGTCGCCGCCGCAGCCTGCAAACAGGCACAGCAGCATCCCGATCACAAGAAACAATGCAACGATTTTCTTCATGGTTTGTCCCCCCATTTTCACATACATCCAATCCGATGATCGCGGCGTTCCGCCGCAAGGTCGCGTTGCGTTTCGCGCACCGGTGTGCGCCGTTTTTTGATTCTTTACTTTTTTACTTTTTGTGTGTTCCGTTTTCTGTATCGCTCCGGCGCTATGCCAGATACCGTCTCACCTCCCGCTCCGCCGCCTGGGCGAGCTTCTCTTCGTCCACGCCGGTCAGGCGGCCGCGTGCAACGCAGATTTTTCCGTTTATAATGGTATAATCCACCGGCTGTTTTAAGCCGACGGTGCAGAGCATCGCCTTCGGGTCATAGCAAGCGCCCACGAGTTCCAGACGCCGGGCGTCCACCAAAAACAGGTCTGCACATTTGCCCGGTTCCAGAGATCCGATCTCCCGCTCCCGGCCCAGCAGCTGTGCGCCGCCCATGGTCGCGACCTTCAAAAGATCATAGCCTGAAGGGGCCTTGTCGCTGGATTGCAGCCGGTGCAGCAGATAGCTCACCCGCAGCTCCTCCAAGAGGTTGGAGCCGTCGTTGGAGGCAGAGCCGTCCACGCCCAGGCCAACCGGGATCCCCATCCGCAGCATCTCCGGAATGCGGGCGATGCCCGACGAGAGCTTCATATTGGAGATAGGGCAATGGCACACGCCCGTCCCCGTCTCAGCCAGCAGACGCAGCTCCTCGTCATTAAAATGAATGCCGTGGGCATACCAGACATCCGGGCCGACCCAGCCCAGGCTCTGCATATACGCCAGGGGCCGCATCCCGACCCGCTCCAACGTATAACGCTCCTCGTCCTTCGTCTCGCACAGATGCGTGTGCAGCCGCACACCGTATTGCCGCGCCAGGATCGCACTCTGCCGCAACAGCTCCGCCGAGACGGAAAACGGCGAGCACGGCGCCAGGGCCACCCGGCGCATGGACTGGAACGACGGGTCGTGATACGTCTCGATGGCGGTCACGCTCTGGCGCATGATCTCATCGACATCCTGCACAACGGAATCCGGCGGCAGGCCGCCGTCCTTCTTCGAAAGATCCATGCTGCCCCGGGAAAAATGCATCCGCACCCCCAGCTGCTCCGCAGCCTGCGCCTGCGCCCCCAGCAGGTCCCCGGCGTCCGCCGGGAAGACGTAGTGGTGGTCAAACACGCTGGTGCAGCCGTTTTTCAGCAGCTCGCCCATTCCAGTCAGAGAGGACAGCCGGACCGTCTCCTCCCGTAGGCCCTTCCAGATCTCATAGAGTGTCGTGAGCCAGTCAAACAGCTCCATATTCTGTACCTGGGGCAGATTGCGGGAGAAGACCTGGTAGAGATGATGGTGCGTGTTCACAAGCCCCGGATAGCAGAGCATATGCGACGCGTCCAGCACCTCGTCCGCCGCCGGAGCCTCCGGCCCGATGGAGCGGATGAGCCCGTCCTCACAGTAGAGATTGACGTTTTCGTACACCCGGTCCTCCGCGTCACAAGAAACCAGGGTTTTGATATTTCGAATGAGCAGCCGATGCATGGGTACCTCCTTGCAAGCCGCAGCCTTAGTATTGCAGCTTCAAGCCGATCTTGGCCACGTCCTCTTTGACTTTCTGATAGATTTCCAGCCACTGGGGCGTCGGCTCGACCTTGATCGGGTCATACGCCTCCAGGAAGCTCTTACCGATTGGCTTTTTGTCCAGGACTGGCACATAGTGCTTCTGGAACTGGCGGATCATCTCATTGGCATCCTTCCGCGACAAGCCCGCCGCCGCATGGGCGACCTCGCCATTGAACCGCGCCTCCAGGCCCGTCACATGCAGGATCTCGACGCCGACCGCCGAGCGGACCCCGTCGATCCGGGCCGTCCCGGAGACCGTCGCCGCCGTCGCCATCGTCGCGCATTCATAGAGCAGGCTCTCGGTCATGGGGCCGGAGACCGGCGAGGTCATGACCGCCGTCAGAAGATGCGTGTTGCGGTTGACCGCCTGCTGCGCCGCGCTGGCCGCCCAGATCAGCTCCGGTGCGGTATCGCAGTTGTAGAAGGGGTGCGTCGGGCAGATGGAGAAGGTCGTCGCCATATTGACGACGCATTCCAGCAAGATCCCCGCCACGGAGCAGATGGCCACGCCCTCTGCGCTCCCGGCGTAGCCGCCGAGGATGGAGTTATAG
>CAUBQU010000276.1 GCA_958438185.1 uncultured Oscillospiraceae bacterium | reverse complement strand
CTCTAACCCGCTGAGCTACACCTCCGGATTTGCGGCGCAAAACCGGCGCGTTGATTACAACGTAGCGTTATTATACCATATCTTTCAAAAAAATCAAGACCTGGGGCGATTTTTTATCCGGCGGGGCGGAGAATCCAGCGCGGCGCGAGAAAAAATGCTTGCATTTTTCCTCGCGCCGTATTATGTTGAAAGAGATCAGGCGGCGCGGCTGAAAATGGCAGCTTCCGACTTGTTTTGCGAGAAATGTGTGCTATACTGGGGTTACCGCCGAAAATCGTAGATATTCCGGGCAGCACGTCACAGGACTTGCAGAATATGCCCCTTGAGATAGAGATTCTGGCCCGCTTGCAGCGAAGCGGGGTGGTCCCGGCTCTGCAGCAGATTTTCTACCAGCCGGACCTGCCGCCCGCTGTCCGCCGTGGCCTGCTGCAGCATCTGGAAAAAGAGGGGCGGCGTCATAAAGTGGCTGCAGGAGCAGGTCAGTAGGAAGCCGCCGGGCTTCACCATCTGCATGCAGCGTAGATTCAGCTCTTTGTACCCCCGGGTCGCGCCATCCAGCGCCTGCTTGCTTTTGGCAAATGCCGGTGGGTCGCAGATGACGACGCCGAAGCGTCGGCCTTCGTCCGCGTATTGCCGGGCCAGGTCGAAGACATTGGCTTGAGTCGTTTGAATCCTATCCGCGACGCCGTTTGCCGCGGCATTGCGCCGCACCAGCGCCAGAGCGCTGGCGGAGACATCCACCGCTTCGACATGCGCCGCACCATACAGGGCTGCGTGGATCGCAAAGCCGCCGGTGCAGCAGCAAAGGTCCAGCACATCCTGCCCCGGGACATAGGGCCGCAGATGCCCCCGGTTTTCCTGCTGGTCGAGGAAGTGGCCGGTCTTTTGCCCGGTGGGGATATTGACAAACATGGCCGCATCATGCTCCCGGATCTGAACCTCCGGGGGGACACTGCCGTAGACGCACCGGCTGACCTGGGCCATGCCTTCCTTTTCCCGCACAGCAAGGTCATCCCGTTCATAAATCCCGGTAGGCTGGAACAGCTCCGCCAGGATGGAGATGAGCTCGTCCTTGCGCTGCTCCATCCCCAGGCAGACGATCTGGAAGCTGAGATAATCGCCGAATTTATCGACCGTCAGCCCCGGCAGGCCGTCGCTCTCGCCGAAGACGACGCGGCAGGCGTTAGAAAATCCAAGCTGCTGCCGGTAAGCCCAGGCGGCGGCGATCCGCTGCTGGAAAAAGGCCCGGTCAATGGGTGTGTCCTGAGATCTTGTCAGCATACGGACAGCGATTTTTGATCGTGCGTTGAAAAAGCCGCGGCCCACAAAGCGATGGCGGCTATCCAGGACCGCGACGACGTCGCCATCCCGGCAGCGGTCGTCGCACCAGGCGATCTCGTTGTCATAGATCCAACTGCTGCCGGCGGCCAAGCCCAATTCTTCTCCCCGCCGCAGGCATACCTGCCCGATATCCATAGGTATACTCCTTTAAAATACAAATAAGTCGCGTCCTGGCTGTGGCCGGTGGAAGCGAAGCTATCATAACAAAAGAACGAAAAAAATGCAAGCCGCAGGCAGCGGCCAGGAAGGAGCGAATCTCCATGAAACAGTGGCGTTATCCCGCCAGCAGCGGCGGAGAGATCCAGGCGTATGGCTGGCAGGGCCAGGGCGAGCCCCGGGCCATTGTCCAATTCGTGCATGGCATCGCGGAGCACGCCGCCCGGTACGACGATTTTGCCCAGACCCTTTGCGCCAAGGGCATTTGGGTCGTGGCGGAGGACCATATGGGCCACGGCGGCTCCATGGGCGAGACGGCGGGGTATTTTTCCGGCGGTTGGATGGCAGCGGTGCAGGATATTTACGCGCTGCAGCAGGCGACAAGCCAGGCGCACCCCGGCGTGCCGTATTTTCTCTATGGCCACAGCATGGGCTCGTTTTTGACGAGAACATTCCTGATCGAGCATCCGGACTGCCCGCTGCAGGGCGCAATCATCGCCGGGACAGGCTGGCAGAGCCCTGTGGCCTTGCGTCTTGGCCTGGCCATCTGCCGCCGGGAGGCGCGGCGGCTAGGGGAAAAGGCAGTCAGTCCGCTGGTGAACCGGCTGATGTTCGGCAGCTATAATAAGGGAATCCCCAATCCTAAGAGCACCTTTGCCTGGCTCAGCCGGGATGAAGCCGCCGTGGCCGCCTATGAGGCGGACCCGCTTTGCGGCTTTGACGCTACCGTCGGCCTGGCCCGGGATATGCTCGGCGGGCTGCAGATGATCCAAAACAAGCGCAACCTTGCGAAGATGAATCAGGCGCTGCCCATTCTCTTCCTCGCGGGGGACCGGGACCCGGTCGGCCATTACGGCAAGGGCGTCAAAACGGCCTGCGCGGCCTTCCGCCGGAGCGGAATGCAGCAGGTGGATATGCAGCTTTATCCAGGCGGTCGCCACGAAATGCACAATGAAATCAACAAAGACGCCGTCTATCAGGCGGTGATCGACTGGATTTATGCAAAAATGTAGGATTTTTTATTCATATCTGGCGTTTCAAGCCCGGTGTAGTATTG
>CAUBQU010000275.1 GCA_958438185.1 uncultured Oscillospiraceae bacterium | reverse complement strand
GTTTTTCTGTTATTTATAATGTATCGCCTCAAGGATTGGACGCCTGGGGTGCCTGCACCGGCTGCTTTTTGCGAAACAGCACCCGCTCGATCCGCTTATACAGCAGGAATGTCATCGCCGAGACGACGACGCCCTTCAGCAGGTTCAGCGGCGCGACGGCGTACAGCACCAGCGTCGAAACGCTGTGGATCGCCCCGTTGATCTCGCTGCCCATGGCAACGATGGCATCCAGCGGCATCCCGTAGAGGGCCGCGAACTTCGGCAGCAGGTAAATGGCGTTGAACGCGCTGCCGAAGACCGTCATGATGACCGTCCCAGCGGCCAGACCGGCCAGGGCGCTCTTTTTCGTCTTGCGGATATGATACAAGATCGACGCCGGCAGGACCAGCGCGCAGCTGACGGCGAAATTCGCAAATTCGCCGACAAAAGCCGTCGACGTGCCCTTGAGCAGCAGCTTGATGAGATTCTTCAAAAGCTCCGCCAGTACCCCCGCCACCGGGCCGAGATAGAAGCTGCAGAACAGCATCGGGATCTCGCTGAAGTCCAGCTTATAAAACGGCGGCGCAAAGAAGACCGGGATCTCCAGGACCATCAGGACCGCGCCCAGTGCAGCGCACATGCCCATCGTCGCAACATAGCGGGCCCCGCCGATCTTTCGGCGCTCTTTGATCACGAAGCGCTCAAAGAGCCAGGCGACCAGGACCAGCGCCGCGAAGATCAGCAGGCAGATGGCCACGAACGACAGATTTTCTTTGACGGATTGCATCAGGTTTTTCATTCTCTTCACCTCAATCAGAAAAATGCACCTGAATCCGTCTTCAGGTGCATTCCAATTTCCGGCTTGACGCCGCTTAAACAAGCGGCGCTTCGTCTTCTTCCATCCAGACTATACTGTCGGTACCGGAATCAAACCGGTTCGGCGCTTTTGCAAGCGTTCGCGGACTATACCGCCGGTCGGGAATCTCACCCTGCCCTGAAGATTGCGATTCAGTTGTTTCCGCAGGGCGCCTGCCCTGCGTTTTCTCTATTATAGCACGGCGCACGCAAATTGCAAGCGCTTTTTTCCCGTTACGATTCCCCTTTACAAGCCGCCGCGTCCGTGCTATAATAGTTACAAATTGGTCTCAATTTTGTAACCACGTTCAAGAGTGTCTCGACTTACGTCCGGGCAAAGCCGTGCATCACACCGCCGGTGGCCGCCGAGGAGACGTCTCCTCCGATGATCTTTTCCTTGTAGACCAGGACCGTCGCATAGACCGGCCCCTCCTGGGCCTCATTGGAGATCTCATAGACAAACTGCTGCACCGTCTTCCCGGCATACTGGGCCAGATCAAAGCCCTGGCTCTGCTGGAGCTGGTTGTAGCGATCGAAGACCTCCGAGGCCGTGTCCGGGATGCGCACCTGCTGTATCTTGACCGGGTCCGCCTGGACCGTCCAGCCAAAGCTTGCCAGGAACGCGACCCGCTCATCGTTATTGCTGGCGCGCAAATTATCCGCGGGCGCTGCCGCGTCCGGCTGTCCGCCGGAGCAGATCAAAATCGTCGCGGCGATCAGCACCGCGAGGATCAGCAGCGCGGCAAGCAATTTTCCTTTATTGAGTTTTGCAGTTAGGATGACCATGGCGAAACCTCCGTTATTCAGATCCATTGGACTTCATTCGTGTTACACCCTATGCTTGTTCGAAGCGGAATATGCAAAGGAGCAGCTGTGCAAAGATTAGAAGGCTTTTTATCCGGCCAGTGCGGCCTGAGCCGCAAGCAGTGGAAGGAGCGCATCCGCGCCGGACGCGTCACCTGCAACGGCGCGCCGGTTTTGGACCCCGCCCGGCAGATCGACCCGGCGCGGGACACGATCTGCATCGACGGCGAGGCCCTGACCTGCCCGCAGCGGGTCGTCCTGCTGCTGCACAAGCCCGCCGGATATCTCACCGCCACGCAAGACCGTCAGGACAAAACCGTCATGGACCTGCTGCCCCCAGCCTACGCCGCCCTGGGCCTGCGCCCCGTCGGCCGGCTGGACAAGCAGACTGAGGGCCTCCTCCTGCTGACAAATGACGGCGCCCTGCTCCACCGGCTCATCTCCCCCCGTTACGCCGTTGCAAAGCGCTATTACGCCGAGCATGATGGCACGGCAACGGAATCTGACGTCGCTGCCTTCGCCGCGGGGCTCATCCTACGCGACGGCACGCGCTGCCGGGCGGCAGCACTTCGCCCTCTGGGCCCTGGCCGCTCCGAGGTCATCCTGCAGGAGGGAAAATACCACCAGGTGCGCCGGATGCTGGCCGCCCGGGGCATGCCGGTGACCTATCTCCGACGGGACGCCGAAGGCGGCCTCACCCTCCAGGGCCTCCCCCGCGGCGCAGTCCGCCCCCTGACAGAGCTAGAGATTGCCGCATTAGAATCCCGTCAAGATGACGAAACATTCTCTTCGTGAAAAATGCCAGTGCGGTCCCCGCTTCGACATCTGTTTTGGATATAGTGACAAAATTGTGGCAAAAAGGCACAAAAAAGCAGTGGTGTTTTGAAAGAAAGTGTCAAAACGCTCTTGCAAATTGCTGAA
>CAUBQU010000274.1 GCA_958438185.1 uncultured Oscillospiraceae bacterium | reverse complement strand
GGCCAAGGCTGCCCACGAGGCCGAGACAGCGGCCCGGCTGGAGGCGGCTTATGAAAAATTCCCCGAGCTTGCCCAGATCGACCGGCAGCTGCGGGCGACAATGGCCCAGGTCGTGGCAGCCAGCTTCCGCAAGGGAGAGGACCCGGCCCAGGCCATTGCAGATATCCGCGCCAAAAATCTGGAGCTGCAGCGCCGCCGGGAGTGGATCCTGGCGGACTATGACGAATCTCTGCTGGAGGATACGCCGGTCTGCGCCCAGTGCGGCGGCACCGGCTATGTTGGTGCGCAGATGTGCGAGTGCCTGCGGGAGCTCTGCCGCCAGGAGCAGAAAAAAGAGCTGACGACTCTCCTCGGCACCGGCCGGGAGCGGTTCGAGCAGTTCCGGCTGGACTATTACCCCGACACGCCAGACCCCAACTACGGTATCAGCCCCCGGCAAACGATGCGCCTGGTGCTGCAGAAATGCCAGCGGTACGCCCGGGAGTTTACGCCCAACGCGTCCTCCCTGCTGTTCACTGGCGGGACGGGGCTGGGGAAGACCTTCCTCTCCGGCTGTATCGCCCGGGCTGTGGCCGACGGCGGCTATTCCGTCGTCTATGACACGGCAATTCACCTGCTGGCGGACTATGAAGCGGCAAAATTCGGCGAGAATACCGAGGAAAACCGCGGCCGCACCGGGAAATACACCGCCTGCGACCTGCTGATCATCGACGATCTGGGGACGGAAATGGTGACACAATTCACCGTCTCGGCCCTGTATTCTGTCATCAACGACCGGATGATGGCGCACAAGCCTGTCATCCTCTCGACCAATTTGTCACCGGAGGAGCTCCGGACCCGCTATTCCGCCCAGATCGCCTCCCGCATTCTGGGGACGTATCAGGTCCTGCAGTTCTTGGGAAACGATATTCGCATGAAAACGCAATAAAGGAGGCCCTTCTCATGAACCAGATTGCGGATTTCAACTGTGATGTCGGCGCGATGCTGCGCATAACGCCGGAGCTTTTGGCGGCGGCGGGCAGCAGCTTCCCGGCGGCGTATCTCGAGAGCGGGGATATGGCCAAGACGGCGCTGGAGCTGAACCGGGAGAACAACGCCTGCTTCTGTAAGCTCCCCTTCTGTCACACCCTGGAGGCGGAGGCGACGGGCGGCATCATTCACTTTGACGATGTCGAGACCGGCCCGCGCTTTGGTGACCCGACGTACAAGTCTCTGGATGCGCTGCTGCAAATGCCTGAGATCGACTATTCTGCTGGCCGGATGGCTCAGACGCTGGAGGCCTGCCGCCTGCTGCACCAGCAGGGGGAGCATGTGATGATCGCCCTGACGGGGCCGTTTACCTGGCTGAATGTTCTGTGCGGCACGGCGCCGCTTTTTAAATGGCTGCGCAAGGAGCCGGAGAAGATGCAGCAGGTGTTCGATCACATCCGGGCCGAGCTGCTGCGGTTCACGGAAAAGGCGCTGGCGGCCGGGGCGGATCTTATTTCCTATTCCGATTCCGTCGGCGGCGTGAATGTCCTGGGGCCGAAGAATATGGCCCATATGGCTGAGACGGTCACGCTGCCGCTGCTGCACGAGATCCAGGCGCTGGCAGACGGAAAGGCGCTGCTGTTCCTGTGTCCGAAGCAGACATTTGCGCTGACGGCCTGCGAGCTTGCCCGCTTTGTGGACCTGCCTGCGGCGGCGGACACGTCCTATGTCCAGGCTTGCCTGGATGCAAAGCGGCCTGACCTGATCTATGGCCAGACCTGCCCCAAGCGTTATCACTTCCGGGTCCATGGCGCCGTACATGCCCTGGAACTGCTGGCGTAACAGAAAGAAAGACAGCGCAGCGAAACTGGATCGAGCAGTTTCGCTGCGCTGTCTTTTGGAAATGTTTAGGCTTCTGCTGGGACCTCTGCCGGTGCGGCATCTTCCCGGCTGCGGATGATATAGGGGGTGAAGCCGGGGCCGACGGCCCAGTCGATGCTGTCCATGATCTGGCGGGTCTGGCGGACGTATTTTTCCACTTGCTTGCGGTTTTGCACCAGCAGGCCGTAATAGGTCTCGAAATAAGCGTCCAGCGCGTTGTCCAGCGGGACGCGGATGCGGCCGCTGCGGTAATCCCGGCACATTTGGATCTCCATGCCCGCCGTCAGCGAGACGAAGAGATTGCCCATCTCTTCATTGCGCCAGCACTTGTTCAGCACCAGCTGCGGGGAGCACAGCCGCTGGAAGAAATACTCCTTATAGCGGAAATTCTGCTCCAGATAGCACGCCGTCGTCGTCAGCTCAACGAAGAAGCGGGAGATGTTCTCGTTGCGCAGCAGCCCGGTGAAGTAGCCGCGGTAGTTGAGCATATCGTTCAGTAGCAGGTCGCTTTCGTCGAAGATATTGCCCAGCGCGCTGCGGATCGTCGTGGCCACGTTGGAGATATATTCCCGAAATACCATGACGGCGACGGCTTCCTTGCTCTCAAAATGATAGGAGAAGAGCCCCAGCCGTGAATTCGCGGCGCCGACGATATCCCGAATCGAGGTGTTGAAATACCCCTGCTCGTAAAAGCAATTCCGTGCGCTCTGGTAGAG
>CAUBQU010000273.1 GCA_958438185.1 uncultured Oscillospiraceae bacterium | reverse complement strand
TCTTGGATAGGGATCTCAGTCTGCTCGCTGGTCGACATATTTCTTAATACGGCACAACCGCGCGCTACCTCGTCTTCACCTAAAATCAACACATATTTGGCAGCCAATCTGTTAGCCTGCTTCATCTGGGCTTTCATACTGCGGCCCAAAAAGTCAAATTCCACCTTCAGCCCTTCACGGCGCAAAGCGATCGCTTCCTTAAAAGCCAGTGTAAAGTTTGCACTGCCCGGGCAAACTACAAAGACATCTATACTGTTATCGAACTGCGGCAGCAGATTCTGGCTTTCGATTGCCAGCAGCACACGCTCCATACCCATCGCAAATCCAATACCCGGTGTTGCCGGACCGCCGATCTCCTCGATCAGGCCGTCATAACGGCCACCGCCGCAGACAGCGCTTTGCGCTCCCAGGGGAGCATATTGGATCTCAAAGGCAGTCTTAGTATAGTAATCAAGGCCGCGCACCAGATTATGGTCGACTACATAATCGACTCCGGCAGCGGTCAGAAGCTCTTTCAAGCCTTCAAAATGTGTTTTGCATTCCTCGCACAGACATTCCTCCAGGCTTGGCGCACCAGCAGCCAGCTCCTGATCGTGCGGATTTTTGCAGTCCAGTAAACGTAATGGATTGCGGTCGAAACGTGACTGACAATCCTTGCACATCTCGCCAAGATGCGGCCGGAAATATTCCTGCAGCTTCTCTCTGTGCAGTGGTCTGCATTTCGGGCAGCCGACAGAATTTACTTTCAACTTCAAATCTTTTAAACCCAAAGTCTGCAAAATCTGTACCGCCAGTAAAATGATCTCGGCATCGATATTAGGCCCCTCTACGCCCAGCGCTTCCACGCCAAACTGA
The DNA here is from genome assembly GCA_958438185.1 of uncultured Oscillospiraceae bacterium. Classification (GTDB taxonomy): domain Bacteria; phylum Bacillota; class Clostridia; order Oscillospirales; family Oscillospiraceae; genus SVMC01. The sequence goes on along the minus strand of CAUBQU010000273.1, from coordinate 1,722 downwards.
TGGAACTGCCGGTAACGCCCGGCCTGCGGCCTGTCGTACCTGAACATCGGCCCGATATAAAACAGCTTTGTCGGCGCCGGATCGGCATACATTTTATTTTCTACATACGACCGGACGGCAGAAGCCGTATTTTCGGGGCGCAGCGTCAGACTGCGTTCACCTCGGTCAGTAAAAGTGTACATTTCTTTTTCAACAACGTCTGTCGTTTCACCGATACCGCGCAAAAACAGCTCGGTATGCTCAAAAACAGGCGTCCTGATTTCCAGATAACCATATTGGGCACAAATCTCACGCATAGTGCGTTCCAGATAACGCCATGCTTCCACATCGCGCGGCAGGATATCTTTCGTGCCTCTCGGTGCTGTGGTCAACACATCTATTCCTCCTCATCCGCAAAAAGCAGGCTGCGTTTATGCGCCAGCTGCGGCAGATTACCCGTATATGTCCCGATATCTTTGGGCATATTGAGCTTTTTAAGATGATGCCCGTCTGCCTGCGGCACTTTAGTCGCAGACGCCGGCCCGATTCCAAGCACAACGTGACGCTCTTCCATCATCTGAATATTATAAAGGCTGGCACTGCCTGAAGCAGCATAGCCTATATTAGCAAGATTACCCAGCATGTAATGCTGGCGGTATAAATAATAAGGCAGCATCCCCATTGCTGCAGCAGTTTCGCCGCCGTAAGCTACAAGCGCCTCTGCATCCTCAGCCGTCAGACTGCTGAACTGCGCACCAAATATCGGGGCGCTTTTTTTGAGCGTTAAGGTATGCACTGTCAGATTATCAGGAGCCAAAGCCCTGATGCCGTCAAGCGAAGCCCGCACATCATCAGCCGTTTCCCCAGGCAACCCGATGATCAGATCGGTATTGACAGTTTTGATGCCGCTGTGCCGTACCAGGTCATAGGACCGATAAAAATCCTGCACCGTATGACTGCGGCCAATTGCTTTTAAAGTTTTGTCGTGCAAAGTCTGCGGATTGACGCTGATCCTGTTCACTCCGCAGGCTTCCATAACTTTCAGCTTTTCGGCACTGAAACAATCAGGCCGTCCTGCTTCCACTGTAAACTCGCGCACCCCAGGCAAAAGCAAATGCCGCGCCGTCAGCGCGATGAGCCGTGCAAACGCCGTTTCACTAAGGCTGGTCGGCGTGCCGCCGCCAATGTAAACAGCAGTAACATTTAGGCTATACATACTTAATAATTGTACCACAGTAAGCATATCTTGTTCAATGAAATTTAAAAACTTTTGCTGTAATTCTTCCTCAAGCGGCACAATTCCCGATGGAAAAGAACAATAAGAACAGCGCGTAGGGCAAAAAGGAATACCGATATAAATGCCGACCTGCTTTTCCGCAGCCGGTAAAAGCTGTCTTTGCCGCAGGCAAATCTCTGTCAGCAGCTGCGCCTGTCCGTGAGGCAGCAGGTAATGACGCTCCAGATACTGCGGAAGCTCGTCACAGCTTTACCCGCTGTCTAAAAGCTTATGGGCAAGTTTTCCCGGACGTACGCCTGTCAAAATTCCCCACGGCATCACCAGACTGCACCTCACAGCCTGTCTCAGCACATCAAGCACCGCCAGCTTAGCGCAGCGCACCCATTCGCCCCGTACATCCTCTAAAATTGTAAATGGCCTGCTTACTCTTCTGGTGCCGTCTTCCGTCTGCAAAATCGCCACGCAGCCATCAGCTTCCTGCACGATTTTAAGCACATCAGTACTGT
>CAUBQU010000272.1 GCA_958438185.1 uncultured Oscillospiraceae bacterium | reverse complement strand
GATGGTCGGTGTACTGGGCGGGATATTTACCATTCTGTCGTTATCCCTCTGCAATACGATGCACGCGGCGGAGCTGGACTGGCTGTATTTTGCGATCCTGGGGCTGGTGGCAATCTTCTTGGGCGCGTTTGGCAGCGTGTTCAATACCTATGCTGGGCTGTATCTGGCCAAGGATAATGATCTGCTGCTCTCCATGCCCATCCCGGTGCCGGTGCTGATGGCGTCGCGGCTGCTGGGTGTTTATCTGATGGGCTTGATGTATTCCGGTGTGGTGCTGCTCCCGGCGGTGATCGTCTACTGGGTCGTCGCTGCGCCCAGTGCTGCGGCGGTGGCGGGGTCGATTTTGCTGGTGCTGCTGGTCTCCATCTTCGTTTTGACGCTTTCGTGCGCCCTGGGCTGGGTCGTGGCGAAGATCAGCGTGAAGCTGAAAAACAAGAGCTTCCTCACTGTGCTGGCTGCGCTGGTTTTCTTTGGCCTTTACTATTTCGTCTATTTCAAGGCCCAGGCGGTGATCGGCGATCTGCAGCAGAACGCGGCGGTCTATGGCGCGCAGATCAAGGGGTCAGCGTACCCCATCTATCTGTTCGGCAGCGTCGGCGCTGGGGACGGCGTCGCGATGCTGATCGTGACGGTCGTTGTGCTGGGGCTGTTTGCTCTGCTGTGGTGGCTGCTTGCCCGGAGCTTTTTGCAGATCGCAACGGCCACGGGGCATACCGCAAAGCGGGTCTACCGGCAGCGGGAGGCCAAGAGACGGAGCATCGGCACGGCGCTGCTGCAAAAGGAGCTGGGCCGGTTCACCGCAAGCCCCAGCTATATGCTCAACTGTGGACTGGGCATTTTGCTGCTTGTGGCGGGCGGCATTGTGCTGCTGTTTAAGGGGCAGGCGCTGGTTTCGCTTTTGGATGCGCTTCTGTCTGGCACGCACGGCGCGCCGACATTGGTACTGTGTATGCTCCTGTGCTTCCTGGCGTCCATGAACCTGATGGCGGCGCCGTCGGTCTCGCTGGAGGGGAAGAGCATCTGGATGCTGCAGTCCCTGCCGGTGACGCCGTGGCAGGTGCTGCGGGCAAAGCTCTCGTTGCAGCTGCTGATGACAGCGATCCCGGTGCTGTTCTGCGCCATCTGCGCGATGGTCATATGCCCAATGACGGCGCTGGAGCGGCTGCTGCTTGTGGTGGTGCCGCTGCTGTATGTGGCAATGATGGCACTGGTGAATCTTATGCTGGGGCTGAAAATGCCGAACCTGCACTGGACCAGTGAGATCACGCCCATTAAGCAGGGGGGTGCTGTCTTGCTGGCGATGCTGATCGGCTTTGTCTATAGCCTGCTGCTGGCTGGCTACTTCCTGGTCGCTGCCCGGGTGGGCGCGGCCTGCTATCTGGGTTGCTACGCCGGGCTGACGCTGGCCCTGGCGGCGCTGCTTTTGATGTGGATGAAAAAACGCGGCGGCGCGATTTTTACCGCGCTGTGACGGCGGCTTGCTGGCTTCGCCTTATTATAAATTCCATGCGCCCCTGCCTGGTCTGCTGACTGGGCAGGGGCTTTTTGCGCAATAGACGGGCAATTTCCGAAAAGGCATTGCCAAGTCGGAAATCGGCCTTGCTGCTGCCTGGGGGATGCGATAGACTGAAACCAAATGCATTGCTATATGCAGACACGACAAAAGGGAGGAAAACAATATGAGAAAACGGCTTTTGGCTTGCTTGCTCATCCTGTGCCTGTGCACAGCGCTGCTGCCGGTCTCTGCGCTGGCGGCCTATACAGCGCCGGTGCAGCTCACGTCCGTCCGCGCGGCGGTGACGCTGCCCCAGGTGGGTATGGCAGTGGAGCAGGCTGCGGTGACGGTTTCTGAGCCGCATACCTATCTTGAATCCCAGAGGTGGCACGAGGTAGCCTCTGCCGGGAGCACGACGGCCATTGGCTGGCTGTCCCAGGGAGATACCTTCCTGGCCGATCGCTGGTACTGCCTGGAGCTCACCTTGTCGGCGGATTTTGGCTATGTGTTTGCCGACGATGTTGCGCTTTCGATCGACGGTGCGGCGCAGACCAGTGCGCAAAAGAGCGGCAACGATTTGGATATCTATGCCTGGTACAAGCTGGGCGACCCGAAGACGACGATGCTCCAGACGATCGAGGTGACGGAAGTCGCCGCGCCGACCGTCGGGACAAGTACATCCGCCTGGACCAATGCGATCGAAGCGCAGGCAAAGCCCGGCGCGGGCTATACCGTCAATTATGCCTCCGCCAGCAAATGGATCCAGGCGGACGACAGCTCCCACTGGGAATATGACAGCGATACCATCGCCGAAACAGAAGTCTACGGCGTGACGCTGTACCTGCGGGCGGCAGCGGGGTACGCCTTTGCGGATCCGCTGACCTCGGTCAAGGTCAACGGACAGGACGCGCGGGTCTTAGAGCAGAGCGCTGGCAGTGTGGAACTCTTTTTTGCGTTTGGCGATATCACGATCACCAATGTAGAAGTGACGAGCGAGACCTGGCCCATTGACGGCAATGCGATCAATAAGACGCCGGAGAATTTCTACGCACAGGAGGACGATACCCGCGCTGCGTATACCC
>CAUBQU010000271.1 GCA_958438185.1 uncultured Oscillospiraceae bacterium | reverse complement strand
GCCGTCAAGGAAGCCGAGCAGTATGCGGCGGAGGATAAGGCCCGCAAGGAAGAGGTCGACGCGCACAACGCTGCCGAGCAGGTCATTTACCAGACGGAAAAGACGCTGGGCGAGTTGGGTGACAAGGTCTCCGAAAGCGAGAAGGCCCCGATCCTGGCAGCAGTCGAAAAGCTGAAGGAAGAAAACAAGGGCAATAACGTACAGGCCATTAAGGACGCCACGGATGCCGTGCAGAAGGCCTTCTACGCCGTCTCTGAGAAGATGTACCAGAACGCCGCGCCGCAGGGCGACGCCGCGGGCGCAGCTGGCGCTGCCGGCAGCGCACCGGATGACGGTGTTGTAGACGCTGACTTTGAAGAGGTCAACGACTGATTCCAGGCAAAAACGCAATGCGCCCCCCGGAGCATCCCGCTCCGGGGGACTGTGCGGTTTGGCTCCCGCCGGGCCGCGGCATTGCCAATAAAGCGAGGTGCGTGATTCCATGGCAAATGAGAACAAACGAGATTATTATGAAGTGCTGGGCGTCGAAAAGGGCGCTGCAGATGAGCAGATCAAGCGGGCTTACCGTAAGCTGGCGGCAAAATACCATCCGGATGTGAATCACGAGCCGGATGCGGAGGCAAAATTTAAGGAGATCAACGAGGCCTATGAGGTCCTGTCCGACGCGGAAAAGCGCAGCCGGTACGACCAATTCGGTTTTGCCGGGGTCGACCCGAATTTCAACCCCAACGCCGGGTTCGGCGGCGGGTTTGGCGGCGGCTTCTCCGGCTTCGGCGATCTGGGCGATATCTTCGGCGATTTCTTCGGCGGCGGCAGCCGCAGCAGCCGGAGCGCCAACGCTGCCCGGCGGGGCGAGAATATCGTCGCCCAGGTCAGTATTACATTTGAAGAAGCGGCCTTTGGCACGAAGAAGGAGATCAATGTCTCCCGGGTCGAGACCTGTGATAAATGCGGCGGCAGCGGCGCAGCAGCCGGGACAGAGCCGGAGATCTGCTCCAACTGTCACGGCACCGGCACCGTCCGGACGACGCAGAATTTCATGGGCATGACGATGCAGTCCCAGGCCCCGTGCCCGCGCTGTAAGGGCAAGGGCAAGATCATCGCCAAGCCCTGCGACCGCTGCAAGGGCAAGGGCAAGATCCGCCGGAGCCACAAGATCATGGTGGATATCCCCGCCGGGATCGACGACGGCCAGTCCGTCCGGGTCCGGGAGCAGGGCAACGCCGGTGTCAACGGCGGGCCCAACGGCGATGTGCTCGTCGCCGTCCGTATCACGCCGCATCCGCTCTTTGAGCGCGACGGCGCAAACGTCCTGTGCCAGATGCCCATCTCCTTCGCCCAGGCCGCCTGCGGCGCAGAGATCGAGGTCCCGACACTGGACGGCAAGGTCCGCTATAACATCCCCGAGGGGACCCAGACCGGCACGACGTTCCGTCTGCGGGGCAAGGGTATCCCCTATGTTGGCTACAAAAACCGCGGCGACCAATATGTCACCGTCGTCGTCGAAACGCCGACGCATCTGACAAAGGAGCAAAAAGACCAGCTCCGTCAGTTTGAAGCGGGGGCCAGCGAGGCGGTCCACCCAAAACGAAAATCCTTTTTCGATAAGCTGAAGAAGAGCTTCGAAAGCTGATCGAAAAAGGCAGCAAAATACCGCAGCCCAGCGTGAAAACGCCGGAGGCTGCGGTACTTTTTTCTTTATAAAAGCGTCTCCAGCATGGCAATGGCGCTCGCCACGCTGCCGTCACTGCAGGGTGCGACCTCGCGGTACGGCGTTTTGTCGATGCTGGCATCCGCCGGGACGAAGGCAAGATCTGCCGCATCGAGCATGGAGAGATCGTTCTGCGAGTCCCCCGCCACGGCCAGGATCTTTTTGCCCAGCAGCTGGGCAAGCCTGCGGGCCGCCTGGCCTTTGGTCGCCCGGGCGGCCTGGATATCCACGACCCGCGGGGCGGAGCGCACAGCGCTGAGCACCCCGGCATACTGGGTATTGAGATACGCCGCGACCTCGGCAAAAAACGTCTCCTCGTCCGGCGTGATCTCGAACAGCTGCCCCACATCCGGCGAGCGGAAGTCCTGATACAGCGCCAGTTTCATAATGCTGCGGGGCATCTCCTCCGGCGTCAGACGATGGATCGGGCACTGGGAGCGGCGGCAAAATTCCTCCAAATTTGCATCTGGCCGCAGGCAATAGTGGGCCTCCTCGGCCTGGACCTCCAGCAGGACCTCCGGGTAGCGCCGCAGCAGGTCCGCCGCCAGCGCCCGGGCATCCAGCTCAATGGGATAGGAAAACAGGGCCGCTTGCCTGGCAAAATCATAGCAAAGGCCGCCGTTGAACAAAATGACCGGCGCATTGACCGGCAGCTGCGGCAGCATCGACCGAAACAGCGGCAGGGACCGCCCGGTGCAGACCGTCACGCAGCCGCCCCGGGCCGTAAACGCCGCAATGGCGCGGCGGTTGGCAAGCGGGATCGTCCCGTCCGTCCCGGTCATCGTGTGGTCAAAATCAGAGACAAACAATACATCAGAAAAATCAGCCATTTTTATGCTCCATCATTTTTTTAATTCTTTCAGACTTTTTTCCGCCCCCTACCTTAT
>CAUBQU010000270.1 GCA_958438185.1 uncultured Oscillospiraceae bacterium | reverse complement strand
CTTTTTTTATCCCAAGGTTGCCAACACGGGAAAAATCCGTTATAATCCTCTTGTAGTACAAATGCGCGGACGCAGCTGGCCGCAGAGCGCGGCGGCAACGCCCGCCTTTTCCACCATTCACCGTTCGGACGACACAGCGAGGGGGCCGCTATGGCAAATTTGTATAACGTAAAGCTCACAAAGCTGGTGGAAGTCTTCCACCTGAAGCCCGTCTTCCAAGCGACGGATTACGAAAAAATCTGCATCACGGTCGACGATGTCAGCCGCCCCGGTATGCAGCTGACCGGGTTTTTCGATTACTTTGAGCCGGTACGCCTGCAGGTGCTGGGCGCGGTCGAGATGGGCTATCTCCGCAAGCTCTCCAGCCAGGAGCGGCTCATCATCTTCGAGCATTTTCTCTCCTATAAAATTCCCGCGCTCATCATCACGCGGAATATGGAGCCGCTGCCCGAGTGCCTGGAAATGGCCCGGAAGCATGATATCTCCGTCCTCTCCTGCGCGGAGACGACTTCCAATTTCACCTCCGCCCTCATCGCCTACCTCAACGGCTGCCTGGCCCCCCGGGTCACCCGGCACGGCGTTCTGATGGACGTCTACGGCGAAGGCATCTTCATCACCGGTGACAGCGGCATCGGCAAAAGCGAGACGGCAGTCGAGCTGCTCAAGCGCGGCCATCGCCTTATCGCGGACGACGCCGTCGAGATCCGCCGCATCTCCTCCGCCAAGCTGATGGGGTCAGCGCCGGAGCTGATCCGCAATTATATCGAACTGCGGGGCATTGGCATCATCAATGTTGCGAACCTCTTCGGTATGGCGGCGATCAAGGAAGAGACAGTTATCAACCTCGTCATCAATATCGTCCACTGGAACGACCACGAGGTCTATGACCGGCTGGGCCTGAAGGCGCAGTATGTGGATATTCTCGGTGTCAACGTGCCGTCTGTGACGGTCCCGGTGACGCCGGGGCGAAATCTGGCCGTGATCATGGAAGTCGCCGCGATGAACAACCGCCAGAAGCGGCTGGGCTATAACGCCGCCATCGAGTTTACCAATCAGCTGAACAAGCATTTTGAAGCCGCGATGCAGGGCTGATATGCCCTCCCCTGCTTACGCGCGCTGCACCAGACACAAGCCCCCGGTATGACGCAGAGCGTCATACCGGGGGCTTTGCTGTTTTATCGGTTTGCAAGCGATTTGACCGCTACCGTTCCTCACGGAAGTACGGGATGCCAAGCGAGGCAGGCGGCTGGTCTTCCTTCTTTTTCCGGAGCGATACCGTGATCAGGACGAACAGCGTCACAAGATACGGGATCATCTTGAAGATCTCCTGGGAGCTTCTTGTCAGGCCCGGGATATAGAAATAGGCCCAATAGAGTGCGCCGAAGAGGTACGAGCCCCAGATGTTGCGCAGCGGCTTCCAGGTCGCGAAGATGACCAGCGCCACGGCCAGCCAGCCCAGTGCCTCGATCGTCCCCTGGTTTTCCCAGGTGCCGCGGATATAGACCATGACGTAATAGCAGCCGCCCAGGCCCGAGATACCGCCGCCGATGCAGGTGGCCAGGTACTTATACTTCGTGACATTGATGCCCGCCGCATCCGCCGTGCCGGTATTTTCACCCACGGCCCGCAGACTCAGGCCCGTCCGGGTCTTGGAGAGGAAATACCACAGCAGCACGGCCATAATGATCGCCACGTATGTCAAAAAGCCGTAGGAGAACAGCAGCGTCCCGAGATTCAGGCTGCCGGTCACAGCGTCCAGCTTTTCGACCAGACCGTTAAAATAGGCACGGAAGGCCTCAGAGGTCGTCGTGACCGTAACCTGGCCGACGCCGCCGGCCAGCTTGTTCAGGCTGCCGCCGAAGAAGTTGCCGATGCCGGATCCGAAGATCGTCAGCGTCAGGCCGGTGACATTCTGGTTCGTCCGCAGGGTAATCGTCAAGAACGAGAAGATCAGTCCGCCCAGTGCAGCCGCCGCAAAGGCGCTCACCAGGCCCAGGACGATACAGATCGCCACATTGGGCTCGATCCCGGCATTGACGCAGTAGACGTTCTCATACATAAACGTCGAGATCAGGCCCGCGATGCCGCCCAGATACATGATACCGGGCACGCCCAGGTTCAGGTTACCGGCCTTCTCCGCCAAAATTTCACCCATGGCGCCAAACATGATGACCGTACCGAAAATCACCGCAGAGTGCAGCAACGTGGGGAACGAAGTGATAAAACTGAGAATTCCAGACATAATTCGTTACCTCCTTACTTCTGGCGGCGGAACTTCACCTTGTAGTTGACAAAGAATTCACTGCCAAGGATGAAGAACAGCGTGACGCCGGTGATAATCTGCGATGCGTATTCGTTGAGCCCGTAGGTCGAAGCGATCTGGATGGCGCCCTTATCCAGGAAGGTCAGCAGCGCCGAGATCAGGATCATAATAAACGGATTCATCTTCGCCAGCCAGGCGACAATAATTGCGGTAAAGCCGCGGCCGTTGGCCGTACTGGTCGAGATCGTATGCGAGACGGCCGCCACAGCCAGGAAGCCTGCAAAGCCGCAGATTGCGCCGGACAGGGCCATCGTACGGACATAGATCCGGTTGACGCG
>CAUBQU010000269.1 GCA_958438185.1 uncultured Oscillospiraceae bacterium | reverse complement strand
ATCAGGCCCAGCAGAACGCCGCCCAGCATCGCCCCGGGGATGGAGCCGATGCCGCCGAAGACGGCTGCCGTAAATGCCTTGATACCAGGCATTGCGCCGGTAGTCGGCTTGATGTAGACGTAAGTCGCGCCGTAGAAAATGCTCGCGACCGCCGCCAGCGCGGAGCCGATGGCAAAGGTGATGGTGATGGTCCGGTTTGTGCTGATGCCCATCAGCCCAGCCGCCTCTTTGTCCTCCGAGACGGCGCGCATCGCTTTGCCAAGCTTTGTCTTATTGATAAACAGGGTCAGCGCGATCATGATGATCGCCGTGACACCCAGCGTCATCAGGGTAATGCCGTCGATCGTGACCTGCCCCAGCTTGATGGCCGGAAGCTTCAGGATCGTCGGGAATGCCTTCTGCTCAGAGCCGAAGATCAGCAGCGCCACATTCTGCAGCAGATAGCTGACGCCGATGGCGGTGATCAGGACCGTCAAAGGCTGGGCCTGGCGCAGCGGCTTATAAGCCAGGCGTTCAATCACGACGCCCAAGACTGCACATACTATAATCGAAATCAAAATCGCGATCACCGGCGGCAGACTCAGCTGCATCACCGCCACGATCACCGCATACGCGCCCACCATAATAATATCGCCGTGGGCGAAGTTCAGCATTTTGGCAATACCATAGACCATGGTATATCCTAAGGCGATCAGAGCATAGATACTGCCCAGGCTGAGGCCGCTGATCAAAGTCTGAACAAATGTAATCATAAAAACGCGCCCTTCAAATTTATTTTTCGCACGGCAGCCGTGCCGCCGGGTTACGCTCCGGCAGCGGTCAGGGCTCTTGCCTGCCGTGCTGCCTTTTCTCTTTCCGGCTTTTCCAAAAAGCCGCGAAGGCACAGCGGCGCTGTGCCTTATTTGGGCTGCCGGGCGGCTTGCGCCGCCCGGCGGCCGGTCAGCACCCCGTCTCCAGCCCGGCTTGCCGGGCTGGGCATGCGGGATGCGTCATTGCGATAGCAATCGCATTTGCTTGCGCTGCTTACTCTGCGTACAGCTCCGCAACGCCGTTGTGGATGATCATCGCACGGGCAGCCTTGACTGCTTCGTTCGTCTCATCCCACGTCATGGTGCCGGTGACACCGTCGACAGTAATCTCATACATGGCCGCGACCAGCTTGCTGCACAGGTCTGCATCGTCCGAGGACTCGATGCCAGCCTTTTCGACTGCTGCCTTGATGGCATAGACTGCGTCATAGCCGTCTGCTGCGAACTGGTCAGGCGTGGAGCCGTACTTGTCCTGATAGGCCTTGACGAAGGACTGGACGTTTTCGTCCGGTGCGTCAGACGCGAAGGGGGTCAGCATCATAACGTTTTCGGCATAAGCAACATCGGAGACCTTGGTCAGGATGCCGTCCAGGCCGTCGCAGCCAAAGAAGGTCTTGCCATCCAGCTTGCCGCTGGCCTGGGTCAGGAACGTGGACGCTTCAGCCGCATAGATGGGGATGAAGACCAGGTCGACACCGCTTGCTGCGATGGCGCTGATCTGGGTGGAGAAGTCCGTGGCAGTGTCCTTGGTGAAGGTCTGCTCTTCTTTAATGGTGATGCCCTTTTCCTCAGCCTCTGCCTTGAAGGACTTGACCAGGCCGACAGAGTAGTCGATGTCGCTCTGATAGAAGATGGCGACATCCTTGGGCATGTTGTTCTCGTCGATGAAGTCGGCGGCCAGCTTGCCCTGGGCGGAGTCGACGAAGCAAACGCGGAATGCGTTGGGGTTGCCTTCGAGGACTGCGTCGGCGGAAGCCGTCGTGTTCAGGATCATCATATCGTCTTCATTTGCCGCGGTGACGATCGAAGCGCTCTCGCCGGACAGAACGCCGCCCAGGCAGACATTCATGCCGCTGTCGATCAGCTTGCCGTACGCGTTGACTGCGCTCTCGGGATCGCCGACGGAGTCCTGATAGTCGACCTTCAGGGTCATGCCGTTGACGCCGCCCGCTGCGTTAATCTCTTCCGCTGCCAGCATTGCGCCGTTCTTGGTGGAGGTGCCGTAGTTGGCATAGTCACCGGTCAGGGGGCCAATGCCGCCCAGGTACAGGGTGGAGGCGTCGCCGCCTGCCGTCGGGTTCTGGTCGGAACCGGCTGTCTCATTCTTGCTGCCGCAGCCAGCCATGCACATGACCAGCATCGCGATAACAAGGACGACACTAAAGAGCTTTGTGAGTTTTTTCATCTTCGTTACCTCTTTTAACTGTATATTTTTCAGCTGCAATGCAGCATGAAATCAAAAAAAACAAGCGGCTTGCCGGAAAAGCAAAGCCGCAAAGTATGGCAGGCGCCTGCACGCTCACGCCGCCGCTGACGCGGCGCCGGGCATACAGCGTACCACTCGGGCGTTTGCTTTCGGCAGAATAATTCGCAGGAGTATCATCAGAAGCAAGCCGCGCAGGATCAGGCCGTGCAGGCCGACCAGCCAGCATACAAAAATAGACGCAGCCAGAATGGCCACGCCCAGTACAACGCCGGTCATATTTGCATTCGGTGCATAAGAACAAGACGATGCAGCGCAATTTGCCGCAGCGTTACAAGACATTGTATTAGAATTCGCATGTAACATCATAGAC
>CAUBQU010000268.1 GCA_958438185.1 uncultured Oscillospiraceae bacterium | reverse complement strand
TGCCAGGGGCTCGCCTAGGCTGCGTCAGGCATCGTCGCCGCACACTGTACGGGGTACCAGGCAAGCTTGCAAGTGCATCCGTGCCCTGTAGGCTGGTGAGCAGACCGCTTGCCGCTTCGCTGTAGCTTACGAGGGTGCGGTGGTGGCTTGGGGGTCACCGGTGGGGGGTGCGCAGCAGCCTTGCAATAAAACCCCTCAAACGCGGCGTTCCGCCGCGCCAGCTCCCCTTTCAAGGGAGCCTTTGGCCTGGCGCACCGCTTGAGGTGCGGTGCAGTTCTAGTGTGCGCGGCGGTTTGCGCAATGTGATACGCGGCTTGTGCGGCCCCTTGGTAGGAGGGGGGCGGTGCAGGCGCGGAAGTTGGAGGTAATCTTTTTATGCGATGTGAAGTGAAGCATACGTCTCCGGGGCGGCTGCGGGTGCATCTTTGCAAGGGCCGGATGTCGCTGCGGGAGGCGGATGTGCTGGAATATTATTTGCGGGCTGTCCCCGGGGTCACCCGGGTGCAGGTGCTGGACCGGACGTGTGACGCGGTCATTTTCTATGCTGGCCCCCGGGCGGATGTGACCCGGGCGCTGGCGCGGTTCTCGTTTGCTGCGCCGGAGGCTGCGGCGCTGGTGCCGGACCATACGTCCCGGGCGCTGAACCGGGAATTTGAGGATAAGCTGGCGGGCCGCGTTTTGATGCGGGCTGTGACGAAGGCGTTTTTCCCCCTGCCGCTGCGGGCGGCCATTGCGCTGGTGCGGGCGGTCCCGTATCTCAAGGCGGGCGTGCAGGCGCTGCTGCGGGGCAAGCTCTCCGTTGCCGTGCTGGATGCGACAGCCGTCACCGTCTCCCTGGCCCGGGGCGACTTTGATACGGCGGGCTCGGTCATGTTCATGCTGGGCCTCGGCGAGCTGCTGGAGGACTGGACCCACAAGAAGTCGGTCTCGGATCTGGCGGGGGCCATGGCGCTGCAGGTCGACCAGGCCTGGCGGCGGGTCGACGGGCAGGAGATTTTGACCCCGGTCCGCGAAATTCGCGCCGGGGACGAGGTCGTCGTCCGCACGGGGAATATGATCCCGCTGGACGGCAAGGTCTGCGAGGGCGAGGCCCTCATCAACCAGGCGTCCATGACCGGCGAGTCTCTGCCGGTGCGCAAGGCGGCGGGGCACTATGTCTACGCCGGGACCGTCGTCGAGGAGGGGATGTGCGTCATCACCGTCGACAAGGCCATCGGCAGCGGGCGGTATGACCGGATCGTCCGGATGATCGAGGATTCGGAGAAGCTCAAATCCACCGCCGAGGACCACGCCGCCCGGCTGGCCGACCGGCTGGTGCCCTATACCCTGGGCGGGACGGTTTTGACGTACCTGCTGACGCGCAATATCACAAAGACGCTGGCGGTCTTAATGGTCGATTTCTCCTGCGCTTTGAAGCTCTCGATGCCCATCGCGGTGCTGTCTGCCATGCGGGAGAGCAGCCAGCGGGAGATCTCCGTCAAGGGCGGGCGGTTTTTGGAGGCCGTCGCCCAGGCGGACACCATCGTCTTTGACAAGACGGGGACCCTGACCTGCGCGACGCCGACCGTCGCCGAGATCGTGACGTTTGACGGCGAAGCGGAGGACGATATGCTCCGCCTGGCGGCCTGCCTGGAGGAGCACTACCCCCACTCTTTGGCCAACGCCGTCGTGCTGGAGGCCAAGCGCCGGGGGCTGAACCACGAGGAGTACCACTCCAATGTGGAGTATGTCGTGGCCCACGGCATTTCCAGCACGGTGGAAGGGCGCAAGGTCGTCATCGGGAGCTACCACTTCGTCTTTGAGGACGAGGCCTGCCGGGTTCCGGCAGGGGAGGCGGAGAAATTCGCCGGGCTCTCCGACGCGTACTCGCATCTGTATCTGGCGGTCTCTGGGGTGCTGCGGGCGGTCATCTGCATCGCGGACCCGCTGCGTCCGGATGCGGCGGCTGCCGTCGCGGCGCTGCATGCGTTGGGCGTGCGGGAGCTTGTCATGATGACGGGCGACAATGAAAAGACGGCGGCAGCCGTGGCAAAGCGCGTCGGTGTCGACCGGTACTTTGCCGAGGTCCTGCCGGAGGACAAGGCCGCGTTTATCCAGGCCCAGCGGGACGCGGGGCACACCGTCCTCATGATCGGCGACGGCGTGAACGACACACCGGCGCTGTCTGCGGCGGACGCGGGCATCGCCATCTGCTCCGGCGCGGCCATCGCCAAGGAGATCGCGGACATCACCATCGCCACCCAGGACCTGACGGCCCTGGTGACCCTGCGGCGTCTGGCCCAGGCGCTGATGGGGCGCATCCATTGGAATTACCGCTTTATCGTGAGCTTTAACCTGCTGCTGATCGTCAGCGGCGTGGCAGGCTTCCTGCCCCCGACGACGTCGGCGCTGCTGCATAATCTCCCGACCCTGGCCATCAGCCTGCGCAGCATGACGAATCTGCTGCCCAGCGGCGAAGTGCCGCAAGTGTAAGCCGCTGCGCGGGGCTTGTGTAGATTTATAGATTCTATCATATTGTGGGAGACCCCCGGCATACCTGCGTATGCCGGGGGTCTTGTGTGTTGGGGGGCGGCGATATCGGTAGAGTTGTAGCAAATGCTTATAAATT
>CAUBQU010000267.1 GCA_958438185.1 uncultured Oscillospiraceae bacterium | reverse complement strand
TATTGGAATTTCCACGTCATTTTTGTGCCAATTGCTGGGCACGCTGCCTCAGCCCCGGCCCTGGATGGCGTCCAGATCCTGCTCCGGTGCAGTGATGGGCTGGAGCCCGTAGGCATCGACCAGTGTTTTGACGACTGTCTCAGAGAGAAATGCCGGCAGCGTCGGCCCTAGATAGATCCGCTTGACGCCCAGCGCCAGCAGCGTCAGCAAAATGCAGACGGCCTTCTGCTCATACCAGGAGAGCACCAGCGTCAGCGGCAGCTCATTGATGGAGCAGCCAAAGGCGTCCGCCAGCGCCAGGGCGACGCGGATGGCGCTGTAAGCATCGTTGCACTGGCCCATATCCAGAATACGCGGGATGCCCGCGACGGTCCCGAGGTCCAGGTCATTGAAGCGGTATTTGCCGCAGGCCAGGGTCAGGACCAGGCTGTCCATCGGCGTTTTTTTGACGAATTCCGTGTAGTAATTCCGCCCCGGATGTGCGCCGTCGCAGCCGCCGACCAGATAAATATGCCGGATGGCGCCGCTGCGGATTGCCGTGATGATTGCGTCCGCCTGCTCCAGCACCGCGTGATGGGCAAAGCCGGTCATCAGCATATGGCCGCCGTTGATGCCGCTCATGGCGTGGTCGTGGGTGTAGCCGCCCAGCGCCTGGGCCTGGCGGATCAGGGCGGAAAAGTCCTTTTTTCCGTCCCGCCCCGGGGCGATGTGCTGCAGCCCGGGATAGCCGACAACAGAGGTCGTATACACCCGGTCCTGGTAGCTGGGGCGGGGCGGCATCAGGCAGTTGGTCGTAAAGAGTACCGGCGCGGGGATATTTTCAAATTCCTTCTGCTGGCTCTGCCAGGCGGTGCCGAAATTCCCTGCCAGCTGCGGATGACGCCGCAGCTCCGGGTAGCCGTGGGCCGGGAGCATCTCGCAGTGGGTATAGACGCGGACACCGGTGCCGTCCGTCTGCTCCAGCAACTGGGCCAGGTCCAAAAGATCGTGGCCGGAGACGACGATAAACGGTCCCTTTTTGATATCCGTCCGGACCTTGACCGGCGACGGCTGGCCGAACGATGCGGTATTGGCCCGGTCCAGCAGCGCCATGCACTGGTAGTTGATCTTGCCAAATTCCAGGATCAGCGCCAGCCATTCGGCGACGGTGTGACTGCGGTTTATCTCCATCAGGCCCCGGTAGAACCAGGCGGAGACCTCCTCGTCAAAATAGCCCAGGTTTGCCGCATGGTGGGCGTAGGCTGCCATGCCCTTCATGCCGAAGAGCAAGGTGGAGCGCAGGCTGACAAGGTCCGTCTCGCCCTTCCAGAGGCTGACGGTCTCGCACGGTGTGCCGAAGGGCGCCTGCGCTGCCCGGACCCGGGCGAGAAACGCGCCGATGGCGGTGTTATCAAAATTGACATTGGTCAGCGTGGTGAACAGGCCGTCCATCAAAAGGCGGTCGGTCTCCGGTGTCCGGTGGTCCCGGGCTGCTGTGGCAAGCTGGATCAGGGCGTAGATCAGCTCATCCTGCAGCGCGGCGGTATCCGGCTGCTTGCCGCATACGCCAGTGCGCACGCAGCCCTTGTTGCCAGCGGTCTGCTGGCACTGAAAGCAAAACATCTCAGGCAAAGGTCATGTTCCTCCTTATTCCGGCGTGCCCAGTCGGACTGGACGCGCCTGCATCTGCTGCTAGTTTTACCCAGTTTCCGCAGCGCTATACAGGCCGCGCCACCTGCTATTGACACCCGCCGCGCACCGGCCTATAATAAGGAAAACGCGCCGGACCGTATAGAAAACCGGCTAGATAGAAAAAGGAGCGTTGCGTCATGACGATCGAAGAACGGGCGGCGATGGCTGCCGAACTGAAAAAGTCGGGGAAGTATAACTGTACCCAGTCTGTCGTAAAAGTGTTTGAAAACGAGCTGCCGGTGGAGCCGGAGACGCTGCTGCAGCTGACGGCGGGTTTTGCCGCCGGGATGGGCTGCATGGAGAGCACCTGCGGGGCGCTGATCGGCGCGGTCCTGGTCGCCGGGGCGCTGACCGGCGGGACCGGTACGCCCCGCATCGCCAAGCAGCTGCTGCAGGCGTTCCAGCAGACCAGCGGTGCGACGATTTGTAAGGACCTCAAAGGCGTCCAGACGGGAACGCCGCTGTGCAGCTGTCCGGACTGCGTCCGCAATGCGGTCTTGGCCCTGGGCAGTGTCCTGCCGCGCTAATGGTGGGCTTTTCCCCTGAGATGCACAAAAGCCTCACAGAGTTTGTGGCTGCAGGCGCAAGTCAAGGGAAAATCACTTTCACCGGCGGCTAGTGGGTGGGATGCTAAGTGCGCAGCCTAGAGCTGTATGATTGGCGAATAAGCGAAAGTCAAAATCTCTGATTTTGTTGCGCTAGTTTACACAGCGTGCTGATTTTGCGCCTCAAGCTCATACAGCGTAGTCGAACAACACCCCCCAAAAGCGCAAAAGGAGCGTGGAATTTCCAATCCCTGCGGGCTTGACTTGCATAGGAAATTCGGATATTATAATACAATACGGGATTTCCATAATGAAACCGAAAGGGTGGCAAATAGCAATGGCAAAAGAGAAAAAAGTGGAACAAATCACCGATATGGAGGTCGACTTTGCCCAGTGGTATAC
>CAUBQU010000266.1 GCA_958438185.1 uncultured Oscillospiraceae bacterium | reverse complement strand
CTTCTTTTCTGGAATTTGCCTCACATTGCCATGCCGCCGTCCACGCAGAAGACCTGCCCGGTGATATAGGCGGCGCCGGGTCCGGCCAGGAAGGCCGCCAGGCTGGCGATATCCGCAGGCGTGCCCATGCGCTTGAGGGGGATGCTGGCAACCAGTGGGTTGGATTCGTCAAAATCCTTTGTCATGTCCGTCTGGATAAAGCCGGGGGCGATGGCGTTGCAGGTGATGCCCTTGGCGGCCAGCTCCCGGGCGACGGATTTGGTCAGGCCGATGACGCCCGCCTTCGAGGCGGCGTAGTTTGCCTGGCCCGCGTTGCCCATCACACCGGCGACGGAGCTGATGTTGATGATGCTGCCGCCCCGGCTGCGCAGCAGCAGCGGGCAACAGTGGCGGATCATATTGAAGGTGCCCTTCAGGTTCGTCGCGATGACGTCGTCAAAATCGGATTCTTTCATCATGGCAATCAAACCGTCGCGGTTGATGCCCGCGTTGTTGACCAGGATGCTGGCGCCGCCGAAGTCCTTCTTGATCGCTGCGACGGTCTGCTTGACCTGGGCAAAATCCGAGACGTCGCACTGGTAGCTCCGGGCGCTGACACCATAGCCTGCGCACTGGGCGCAGACCTCCTCGGCCCGGGCCGTGTTGCCCGCGTACAGCAGGGCGACGGACGCGCCCTGGGCGGCCAGCGCTTCGGCAATGGCCGCGCCGATGCCCCGGGATGCCCCGGTGACGATGGCTGTTTTTCCACTCAGCATTGCAATTCCTCCAAGGTTTTGGCCAGGCTCTCCGCGTCCTCGACGTGCAGCGTTTTGGCCGTGCTGTCGGTCTTCTGAATCAGGCCGCACAGCGTTTTTCCGGGGCCGAGCTCAATAAATGTGTCGATCCCCTGCTCCCGCATATGGACGATGATCTGCTTCCAGCGGACCGGACTGCAGATCTGCCGGGTCAGAAGGTCCCGGTAGTCCCCGGCATAGGGCCGGGCGGTGTAATCAGAATAGAGCTGCACCCGCGGCTCCCGCAGCGCCGCGTCCTGCAGCACTTGGGAGAAGCCGACGGCAGCGGCGGTCATATACGGCGAGTGGAAGCCGCCGCTGACCTTCAAGGGGATCAGGCGGCCGCCCGCCTGCTTGACATCATCGGCCAGAAGCTTGAGCTCCTCCCGGGTGCCCGCCACGGCGACCTGGCCGGGGCAGTTGTAGTTGACAGGGTAAATATGCTCGTACCCGGCGCAGAGATATTCCACCGTGGCGTCCTCCAGCTTGACGACGGCGCCCATGCCGCAGTCAGACTGGCTGGCCGCCTGGTGCATCAGTTCACCACGGCGGCAGACAAGGTGAAAGCCGTCCTCCAGCGTGACGGCGCCGGTGTAGGTCAGCGCGGCGATCTCGCCCAGGGAGAACCCGGCGGCGCACTGGCAGGGGATGGCCTGCAGCGCAGCGGCTGCGGCCAGCTCGACGGCGAACATGCACGGCTGGGTGATGTCCGTCCGGGCCAGGTCCTCGGGCTTGGCAGAAAAGCACTGGTCCAGCGTGCCAGGGCGCAGCTGCTCCAGACGGTCTAAAACGGCGGCGCTGGCGGCGTTGCTCTCGTAGAGAGAGCGGCCCATGCCGGGGTACTGTGCGCCCTGCCCGGCAAAGACAAAGGCTATCCGATCCATTGCGCTGCCCCCTTCAAAATCGGTTCCGCGCCCTGCATGACTTCGCGGATGATCTCCGCGGCGGGCTGCTCTTTTTTGACCATAGCGGCGATCTGCCCCGCCAGGAAGCAGCCGTTTTGCACGTCGCCCTCCTGGACGGCCTTGCGCAGCGCGCCGGTCGTCATGGCTTCCAGCTCCTCGTCTGACGTCTGGGCGTACTCCGCCTCCGTATAGCGGCGCATCAGGGGCGTCCGCAGGCTGCGGACGGGGTGCCCCAGGCGCTTACCGGTGACGGTCGTGGCCAGGTCGCCTGCCTTGAAGAGTTTTTCTTTATAAGTCGGATGGATGCTGCACTCCGTGGCAGACAAAAAGCGGGTGCCCAGCTGCACACCGCAGGCGCCCAGCATAAAGGCGGCCGCCACGCCGCGGCCGTCGGCGATGCCACCGGCGGCGATGACTGGCAGATCCGTCGCGTCGCAGACCTGCGGCACGAGGACCATCGTCGTCAATTCGCCCACATGGCCGCCGCTCTCGCCGCCCTCGGCGATCAGGGCCGTGGCTCCGACCCGGGTCATCAGCTTTGCCATGGCGACGGACGCCACGACGGGGATGACCTGGATCCCAGCGTCCTTCCATAGGGGCATATACTTGGCCGGATTACCTGCGCCGGTCGTGACGACGGCGACTTTTTCCTCCGCCACGACCTGGGCGACCGCATCGGCAAAGGGGCTCATGAGCATAATATTTACGCCGAAGGGCTTGCCCGTCTCAGCTGCCGCGATGCGGATCTGCTGGCGGACATAGTCCGCCGGGGCGTTGCCCGCCGCAACGATGCCGAGACCGCCGCCGTTGGAAACGGCTGCGGCCAGCTTGCCGTCGGCGATCCAGGCCATGCCGCCCTGGAAGATGGGATATTCGATCCCCAGAAGGCTACAAAGCTTTGATCTCAGCATCACATTTTTGCCTCAATGTACCGGACCAGGT
>CAUBQU010000265.1 GCA_958438185.1 uncultured Oscillospiraceae bacterium | reverse complement strand
AAATAGGAGTTGACAAGTAACCATGAACATCCTCGTAATCAACGCCGGTTCCTCTTCCCTGAAATATCAGCTGATGGATCCGAAAAGCGGCAGCGTAATGGCAAAGGGCCTGTGTGAGCGCATCAATCTGGACGGCCGCCTGACCCACAAGGTCCCGGCCCGCGACCTCAAGGTCACCCGGGAGATCCCCATGCCGACCCATAAGGAGGCCATTGAAGCTGTCATGCAGATCCTGGTGGACCCGGAAAACGGCGTGATTTCCTCCGTCGACGAGATCGACGCAGTCGGCCACCGCGTGCTGCACGGCGGCGATAAATTCGTTGCCTCCTGCGTTGTAGACGAGGCTTGCAAGCAGGCCATCCGGGATTGCTTTCCCCTGGGCCCGCTGCACAACCCGGCAAACCTCATGGGCATCGAAGCCTGTGAAAAGGCTATGCCCGGCACGCCCCAGGTCGCCGTCTTCGATACGGCGTTCCATATGACGATGCCCCCCAAGGCCTACCGCTACGCCATCCCGACGGAATACTACGAGAATGACGCCATCCGCCGCTACGGCTTCCACGGCACGTCCCACCGCTTTGTCGCCCGCCGGGCCGCTGCGCTGCTGGGCCGGAAGGACTTCAAAATGGTCAACTGCCACCTGGGCAACGGCTCCTCCCTGGCCGCCATTCGCAACGGCGAATGTCAGGATACGTCCATGGGCCTCTCCCCGCTGGCCGGCGTCCCCATGGGTACCCGCTGCGGCGATATTGATGCCTGCGTCGTCCAATTCCTCTGCAATAAGTACGGCATGAACGTCGACGAATGCCTGACGATGCTGAACAAGAAGTCCGGCGTGCTGGCCCTGTCCGAGCTCTCCTCCGACTTCCGCGATCTGGAAAACGGTGCCGCCGAGGGCAACGAAAAGTGCAAGCTCGCCCTGGAGAAGTTTGACTACGAGGTCGCCAAATATGTCGGCGCCTATGCCGCCGCCATGAACGGGCTGGATGTTCTGACCTTTACCGCCGGCGTCGGCGAAAACGGGCCGGATACGCGTGCCAGCGTCTGCTCCTATCTGGAATTCCTCGGCGTCAAGCTCGACCCGGAAATCAACAGCAAGATCCACGGCAAGGAGCAGAAGATTTCCACGCCGGATTCCAAGGTCGAAGTCTGGGTCATCCCGACGAACGAGGAACTGATGATCGCGCAGGATACAGCGGAGCTCTGCAAGAAATAAGCCGCCCCGAAACATCGCGTCCCCGCCTCTTCTAAGCCATGCAGGCGTCTGCCTGCATGGCTTTTTCCGGCCCACGGGGCGGTTTCGATGGAATTTAGACAGAAAAACAAGGAGAGTGCATATGGCAAGAGGAAGATACCAGAAAAAACGCAGCGCCCTGGGGCCGATCCTGATCGTCCTGGTGCTGGCTGCGATCGCGGCAGCCGTCCTATACTTCACCGGCGTCCTGGGGCACCGGCATCACTGCAGCGCCCCGGCGGACTGTACCGTCGCCCGCTACTGCGATGAATGCGGCAAGCTGATGGAAGCCGCCCACCAGGATCACACCGCGGGCCCCGCAGCCACCTGCGAGACGCCCCAGACCTGCACCGTCTGCGGCAAGGAGCTGGCCCCGGCCACCGGCCACACCCCCGGCCCGGAAGCCACCTGCGCCGCGCCCCAGACCTGCACCGTCTGCGGCAAAGAGCTGGCCCCGGCGACGGAGCACGTGGCGGACGAATCCGTCAACTGCGCGCTGCCCACTGTCTGCAAATTCTGCGGCCAGGAGATGGGCGAGGCCACCGGCCATGACTTCGTCAAATCCGACGATGGCATGACCGAGACCTGCAGCAAATGCGGCCAGGTCATCCACCGCAGCAAATCGACGGTCGACCAGGAGATCCTGCCGGAAACCCAAGCCAGCGGCCATTTCCACAACGACATCGACGCCTTCGAGAAAAACAACATCCTCGTCTGCGGCGACTACGCCGTCGAATACTTCAAGCTCGACGAGACCGGCTCGGACTCTTACGCCAAAATGGTCAGCGATTTTGCGGCCAAGTATCCGGACGTCCACGTCACCAGCCTGCTGATCCCCAAGGCCTGCGCCTTCTATCCCCCGCTGGGCTATGACGATGTGCTGGAGAACCAAGCCGCCTTCATCCAGGCGACGTATGACAGCATGGGCGACGGCGTCACAAAGGCCGACTGCATCGGCGTTCTGAAGGAGCACATCGGCGAATACACCTATTACCGGACGGACCACCACTGGACCTCCCTGGGCGCATATTACGCCAGCCAGGCCTACTGCGCCGCCAACGGCATCACGGCCCGCCCCCTGGGCTCCTACAAGACGATCGTCAACTGCGGCTACATCGGCTCCCTGTACTCCTTTGCAGGCGAACCGGCGCAGCTGAAGCAGAACCCGGATTACACCGTCGCCCACCTGCCGGAGACGGGTTACACCATGACCTGCACCACGGGCGGCAGCACCTTTGAAGCCAAAGCCATCAACGAGGAAGCCAGCGGCTACGCTGAAGCCTTTATGAGCGGCGACCAGGCCTTCACGGATATTAAGACGGAGAACAAAAACGGCAAAAAGCTGCTGATCTTCAAGGAGTCCTACGGCAACGCCTTCGCGCCGTATATGAT
>CAUBQU010000264.1 GCA_958438185.1 uncultured Oscillospiraceae bacterium | reverse complement strand
GGTCACAGGTATTGTAACAGCGATCGGCGCGACGGAAGTGCAGATCGACCTGGGTACGAAGCATGCCGGTTATATTCCTTATGACGAGGTCAGCGCTGACCCGACGGTCAAGCCTGAGGACATCCTGAAGGTCGGCGACGAGATCGAGGTCTTTGTCGTCCGCGTCAACGACGCTGAGGGTACGGTGCAGCTCTCCAAGAAGAAGCTGGACGGCCTGAAGGTCTGGGACGAGGTCGAAGCTGCCTGCGAGAACAAGGACGTTGTCGAAGGCACGATCACGGAAGAGAACAAGGGCGGCCTGGTCGCCAATGTCAACGGCATCCGCGTGTTCATCCCCGCTTCTCAGTCTGGCATCGCCAAGGGCGGTGACCTGTCCGCGCTGGTGAAGCAGACGGTCAAGATGAAGATCACGGAAGTCAACCGTGCCCGCCGCAGAGTGGTCGGCTCCATCCGTGCGGTCAACGCGGAAGCCCGCAAGGCTGCCGTGGAGAAGATCTGGAGCGAGATCGAAGTCGGCAAGAAGTACCAGGGCGTTGTCAAGTCCCTGACTTCCTACGGCGCATTTGTCGACATCGGCGGTGTCGACGGCATGGTCCATGTCTCTGAGCTGTCCTGGCGCCGGATCAAGAACCCGGCAGAGGTGGTCAAGGTTGGCGACGAGATCGAAGTCTATGTCATTTCCTTCGACCCGGAGAAGCGGAAGATCAGCCTGGGCTACAAGACGGCCGAGATGAATCCGTGGAACCAGTTTATGGAAAAGTACGCCGTGGGCGACGTTGTCCCGGTCAAGATCGTCAAGCTCATGACCTTCGGTGCATTTGCTGAGATCATCGACGGTGTGGACGGCCTGATCCACATCTCCCAGATCGCAGACCGCCGAATCGGCAAGCCGGAAGACGTCCTGTCCGAGGGCCAGGAAGTCGACGCAAAGATCATCGACATCGACGCTGACAACAAGCGCATCTCCCTGTCCATCCGCGCCCTGCTGTCTGACGACCGCGACGAGGAATACGACGACTAATTTTAAGCGCAGACGCGCGAGCACAAAGCCGGGGCTCTGCCCCGGCTTTGCGGTTCTTGGGAATTGTTTGCATAGCGTTACGGAAGGGGAATACTATGGTAAAGCACATTGTATTTTACACGCTGCGGGAGGATTGCGACAAGGCTGCGGCCATTGCGGAGATCCGGGCCGGCCTGGAGCCGCTGGCGGGGCAGATCCCGGGGCTTTCCTGTATGCAGATCCGCCCGGTCTGCAAGGGCGGGTATGACTACGCCCTCTATTCGGAGTTTGACTCCATGGAGGCCCTGGCGGCGTACCAGCAGGACCCGCGGCATCTGGCGGTCAAGCCCATTGTCCACGGGTATATCTCGGGCCGGGTCTCGGCGGATTTCACAGTGTAACGCGGAGGAGGCGCAGGCGATGCACGTTTGGGGGCATTTTAAGACAATCACACGCCACCGGCATATCGTCCGGCATCTTTGCTTTCAGATCGGCCTCTACTGGCAGGGGCTGACGCATGACCTTTCCAAGTATTCCCCGGCGGAGTTTTGGGTCGGCGCCCGGTATTACACCGGTACCCGCAGCCCCAACGCCGTGGAGCGGCAGAAGCTGGGCTATTCCACGGCCTGGATGCATCACAAGGGCCGCAACAAGCACCACTATGAGTACTGGACGGACCTGTGCATCCCGGCGAAGGTCTATGGGCCGGTCCCGATGCCGCCCCGGTATCTGGCGGAGATGGTCATGGACCGGGTCGCTGCATGCAAGGTCTATCTCGGCGCGCAGTATCACGACGGCGCTGCGCTGGACTATTTCAACACCGCCCACGACACCACCCTGATGCACCCTGAGACGGGGGAAAAGCTCCGGTATATTCTGACGCTTCTGGCCAATGAAGGGGAGCAGGCTATGCTGGCGTTTGTCCGGGATTATGTGATCCCAGACCGGCCCTATCCGCCGCTTGCGGATAAAACGGAGGAGAAATCCGCTGCTGAGGCAGAAAAAGCAGAAAAAGCAGAAAAAGCAGAAAAAGCAGAAAAAGCAGAAAAAGCAGAAAAAAGCAGTTGACAACGGCGGAAAAACGTAGTATACTACCATCTGTTGGTGTTGATTGGAGTGAGGGTCCACCTGTTCCCATCCCGAACACAGAAGTTAAGCTTACTTTCGCCGACGATAGTTGCCGGGCGACTGGCCGCAAAAATAGGTAACGCCAACACAATAACCGGTCTGCCAAAAGGCGGGCCGGTTTTTTATGCTTGCGAGCAGGCAGGGCCTGCGTTTGCGGGGCTTGCTGTTTGTCTCGCTTGCGGCGCTTGCAACGGCCATGGGGTCAGATGGGGCGATAGAATTATGACGAGAAAAGGCACGGTGCAGTTCATCAGTCTGCGCCGTGCCTTTTCTATGCGCGAAGGACAAGCTGCGGCGCTTGGGGCATATTCTGCGGCGGGGCAGAATTAACGCAGCCCAAAAGCAAGGCCCGCGGCAAAGCGCGGGCCTTGGGGGAATGTTTTGACATGGCGCAAGGAAAGCTGGGGCGCAGGGCGCTATAGCCAAAGCGCAGTACGCACACGAAGGCGCTTTACTTCTGCTCGTCCACCGGGGGGACCATTTCGGCGTATTTTTTCAGCATCTCTGGGGTGCTGGTGTAGTAG
>CAUBQU010000263.1 GCA_958438185.1 uncultured Oscillospiraceae bacterium | reverse complement strand
GGCAAAGACCTTGTTTGGCTTTTGCCGCGGTTTTCGTTTATATTATTTTATATTATATAATAAGTCCGCCGCCCTGTTTGTGCAGGGCAGCGGACGCTTTTTATGGGGGTTATACATGGGTCTCGTCCCACATGGCCTGGAAGGCGGGGAGGCTGCGGCGGATCATGTCGTTTGAGACGCAGTAGCAGATCCGGAAGTATTCCTTGCAGCCGAAGCTGGTGCCGGGGACGACGAGGAGGTTCTTTTTCTTCGCCAGGTCCGAGAAGACGTCGGCGTCACCATTGGGGGCCTTGATGAAGAGATAGAACGCGCCGTCGGGCTTGGCCATCGAATAGCCCATTTTCGTCAGCTCATTATAGAGCAGTGTGCGGTTTTCGTCATACGCCTTCAGGTCCGGCGGCAGCTGGACGCACCGGGCGACGACCCGCTGCAGCAGGCTGGGCGGGCAGACATGGCCGCAGGCGCGGCTGGCCCCGGCGACGGCGGCAAAGAGCGCCTGGCTGTCCGCTGCGGCTTCGGGGACATAGACATACCCGATGCGCTCGCCCGGCAGGCTCAGGGACTTGGACCAGGAGTAGCAGACGACGGTGTTTTGATAGATCGTCGGGATAAACGGGACCTCGACGCCGCCGTAGACCAGCTCCCGGTAGGGCTCGTCGGCGATGAGATAGATGGGGTGACCGTAGGCCGCGCTGCGCTCTTCCAGCAGGCGGGCCAGCTTCTCCAAGGTCTGGCGGGTGTAGACGACGCCGGAGGGGTTATTGGGGGAATTGATAATGATGGCCTGGGTGTGCGGATTCAGGCACTGGGCCAGGGCGTCAAAATTGATCTGGAAATGCGCCATGTCCGGCGGAATGACGACGAATTTCTGGCCGTTCGTCTCCGCGAAGGGGCGGTACTCCGGGAAGAACGGGGCGATGGCGATGACCTCGCTGTCCGGGACGGCCAAGGCCCGCAGGACAGCGATGAGCGCCGGGGCGGCGCCGCAGGTGAAGAACAGGTCCTGGGGCCGGACGCCTGCCTGGAAACGGCGGTTCAGATCGTCCGCCACGGCCTGGCGGACGCCGTCATAGCCGGGAGCGGAGGTGTAGCCGTGGACGAGCAGGGTATCTTCGTTGCGGGCGATGTCCACAATCGAATCGTTGACCTCCGGCGGGGCCGGGATGGACGGGTTGCCCAGGGAGTAGTCAAAGACATTTTCCTTGCCGCAGAGGGCGGCCTGCTGCAGGCCATATTCAAACAGCTCCCGGATGCCAGAGCGGACGGCACCCAGCTGATACATGGTTTGGTTCAACATAATGGGTCTCTCCTTTGCGCTTGGGGTAGGATTATTGGGCGGCGTCGTAGCCCGCGTGGAACGCCTTGAGGTTGAGGTCGATGAATTTTTCCGGCACTGTTGCACGGATGACGGCCTCCCAGTCGATGTGGTCCATCGCCAGGGCCTTTGTCATCGCGCCGAAGAGGACGACGTTCATGCACTTCGGGTTGCCCAGGGACATGGCGATGTCCGCGGCATTCAGGCTATAGGTCTTGAAATGCTGCTGCATGGCTTCCAGGCAGCCTTCCGGGTAGGCAAACTGCCCGGCTGCGATGGAGGAGGAGGCCATCTCGTAGTCGTTGATGACGGCAATACCGTCGGGCTTCAAAAAGTCGGCATAGCGGACAGCTTCCATCTTTTCAAATGCGACGATGATATCCGCCGCACCCTTGCCGATGACCGGGGAGTAGACCTTATCGCCCCAGTGGACCTGGGTGGAGACAGAGCCGCCGCGCTGGCTCATGCCGTGGACTTCGGACATTTTGACATCATAGCCAGCCTGCATCAGGCCGTTTACCAGAATCTTCGCCACCAAAATGGCGCCCTGGCCGCCAACGCCGACCAGCAGAACACTTTTTGTCTGGTTCATCTCAGTTCTCCTTTCTGGAAATCGCGCCCACCGGGCAAACCTGTGCGCAGACGGTGCAGCCGACGCAGAGGGTGGGGTCAATATGGGACTTCTTGCCCTGCATCATCAGCGCCGGGCAGCCGACCTTCAGGCACTTCTTGCAGCCGATGCACTTGTCCGTGTCGACCACGCATTTGCCGATATCGTGCTTGATGCGCTTGATGAGCAGGCAGGGACGGCGGCAGACGATGGCCGCCGGGACGGTCGAGGCCAGGGCGTCGTCCACAGCCTTCTGCATGGCGGCCAGGTCCTGCGGGTCCACGACGATGACATTCTGGAAGCCATACGCTTCCAGGACTTTTTCGATCTTGATCTGGTCGGCGATCTCGCCCTGCAGCGTGTAGCCGGAGCCGGGGTTATCCTGGTGGCCGGTCATGCCGGTGATATGGTTATCCAGGACGACGGGGATGACATTGCCTTTGTTATAGATGATCTCCGCCGCGCCGGTCATGCCGGAGTGGAAGAAGGTGGAGTCGCCCATGACGCCGAAGACCTTGTGGCTGGTATCGCCGGCCATCTCAAAGGCCTTGGACATGCCCATGGCGACGGTAAAGCCGCCGCCCATGCAGACGACCGAGTCCACCGCGCTCAGAGGTGCGGCGCAGCCCAGGGTGTAGCAGCCGATATCGCCGGAGACGACATAGTCCTTGTGCTTGCCCATGGTGTAGAAGAAGCCTCTGTGGGGGCAGCCGGGGCACAGCGCCGGGGCGCGGGGCACGGCATTGAC
>CAUBQU010000262.1 GCA_958438185.1 uncultured Oscillospiraceae bacterium | reverse complement strand
GTATTCTTTTACGTCCCCATTGCCGCCGAGTTTAATATACTTCCGTCCGGCAATAATCCGCTCCGAAATTGGCATATCCCGGGACATGATCGTGAGCCGCAAAATCGCGATGTACTGTTCCCGGTCGTGGTCCACCAGTGTCTTGATCTCATGCAGCAGCTCCACAATCGGCTTGCCCACCTTCTTTGCAAGCAGCGTCACAGCGGAAACCACCGCCCCCGCCGTGATTAAAAATTCATACCATGCCAACGCTTCACCCCCTCACTCCTTGCCAATGGCGATCCATGCCATCGCCCGCTTAGATAGCGTCGCAGACCCCACCGACGGCACGTTCACCGTAAAGCCATAGTCGTCTACTGTGTCCTGAAACACCGTGCAGACCACACCGTTGAACGGCTGCCCGATCAGCACGACCGGGTATGAATCGTTAAAAGGTTCCGGGAAATCAATTCTTGTGTTCGTCTGGCTGGTGTTTTTAAAGCCAACCTCAGCCCAGCCGCACTGTATCCTCCGTTCGCCCAGCAGCTTGATTGTAGTATTTGCCAGGTCATACGCTGCCTTGACCGCGCTTGGCGTCGCAGCCGTGCCGCCGGACGCGCCCAGGTTGCTGTTGGTGGAAGCGGATAATTTCACATGCCCGTAATTTGTCTCCGTCCCCGCGCCATACGTCGCCGCGCCGCTGGCATGGTTTTTCGGCGCTTTTCCGTTGGCCAGGTCATACGCCGCCTTGACTGCAGCAGGCGTTGCCGCCGTTCCGCCGGACGCGCCCAGGTTGCTGTTAGTGGAAGCGGATAGCTTCACATGCCCGTAATTTTCCGCCGTGCCCACCCCATACGTCGTCGCCGTGCTGGCGTGGCCCGTCGGCGCCTTTCCGCCGACGGCGCTGCTCGCCGCTGCCGCCTCGCTTACCGCGCTCTCCGCCGCAGCCTGCGCCGCCTCCGCCGCGTCCAGCGCCGCGCTCGCCGTGTCATGAGCTTTTTGCACGGCAAAAGGCGTTGCCGCCGTTCCGCCGGACGCGCCCAGGGTACTGTTGACGGAATCGGATAATTTCACATGCCCGTAATTTGCCGCCGTCCCCGCGCCATATGTCGCCGCGCTGCTGGCGTGGTCCGTCGGGGCCTTTCCCGCCGCCGCAGTCTGCGCCGCCTGCGCTTTGCTCACAGCGTCCGCCGCATGGCCTTCTGCCGTCTGCGCTGCTTCATATGCCGCAGCGGCTTCCATTCCAGCCTGGTTCGCCAGGTCATACGCTGCCTTGACCGCGCCTGGCGTCGCAGCAGTACCGCCGGACGCATTCAAGGCGCTGCCGGTGGCATCGGATAATTTCACATGCCCGTAATTTGCCGCCGTCCCCGCGCCATATGTCGCCGCGCTGCTGGCGTGGTCCGTCGGGGCCTTTCCCGCCGCCGCAGTCTGCGCCGCCTGCGCTTTGCTCACAGCGTCCGCCGCATGGCCTTCTGCCGTCTGCGCTGCTTCATATGCCGCAGCGGCTTCCATTCCAGCCTGGTTCGCCAGGTCATACGCTGCCTTGACCGCGCCTGGCGTCGCAGCAGTACCGCCGGACGCATTCAAGGCGCTGCCGGTGGCATCGGATAATTTCACATGCCCGTAGCTTGCAGCCGTGCCTGTGCCATACGTCGCCGATGCGCTGGCATGGGCCTTCGGCGCAGCGTCTGCAATCGCCTCCGCGATCACCGCCTGCTTGTCCTGCTCCGTCCAATAGTCCACGCCTCTGGTCGGTGCGGGGCCGGTCGGTCCGGTCGGTCCTGCCGGTCCGGTCGCCCCCTTCGGGCCGGTCGCGCCCGGGTCGCCCTTTGGCCCCCGCGCGCCCTGCGGCCCCGCTGGGCCGGTCGCGCCGGTGTCTCCCTTCGGGCCCTCTGGCCCCGGGTCGCCCTGCGGCCCCGCCGGACCCTGCGCCCCCGGTGTCGCCGGGATTTTAAAGTGCAGCACCGCGTGCTGTGCCGTGCCGGTGTTCGTGATCTCCGGGGCCGCACCCGCTTCGATCATCTCAACGGATCCAATCGTAACGCTGGAAACGCCGTCAAACTGTACGCCCATGCCGTCCGGGCATTGCACCTCGCTGTCGAACGCCCCGCCCGTGCACCAGGCTTCTGCATTCCAGCTCATTCAATCACCCCCTCCTTTAGTGTCCGCAGCACCGCGCCCGGAATCTCGTTGGAGACGTCCGCGGTTCCGTCTTGCAGCAGGTACCGCAGCTGCACCGTCACATCTCCCACTTCCAACGCCAGTGTGTCCGCCTGCGTCAGCTGAGCCGTGACGGTCTTCCCTGCAATGCTGCAGCCGGTTTGTCCGGCCGTCAGCTCCAGCTTTATTGCATAGTCCTGTGCGAAGCTGATATAGAGCTTGTCCTTGCTCTGGTCCACTTCCAGCGGCAGCGTAAAAGCCAGCGTCGGCGTGCTGCCGCGTCGGAATGCAAATTTTGGTGTCATGCCTTGCATTGCTCCACCTCCTCGCTCCTAGTCTATCATATTGCCCCCCGGTAATGTCACACCCCCGGCAGGTGACCCCTGCCGGGGGTGTCCCGTTTACCACGGCATTCCCTTCAGGCTATAGTTTGCATAATCCGCCAGCATCATCGCATCCTTCTGTGCCTGCGTCAGCTGCACCGTCGCCTGCTTGCCTTCGAAGCTGCACCCGGTCTCCCCCATCCTATCACGC
>CAUBQU010000261.1 GCA_958438185.1 uncultured Oscillospiraceae bacterium | reverse complement strand
CTATAAAAACATTCCATTCTTTTCTCTTTCTTTCTTTTCTGAGGCAAGCCCGTACGGAGACCCCGTACGGGCTTGTTTCTGCTTTTTTTGGAAAATGCTTTGCCGCTGGTGCGTGGGCGTGGTATACTAAAGAAAAATGCCCGGTGTAAGCACCGGGCTGCGCTGGCTTGCCCGGCAGAAAGGAGCTGCGTATGAAAATTGAGACGCCGCATATTGTTGCAGAGGAATTTGATTTTGCCCCAACGGTCCTGATGCCTGGGGACCCGCTGCGGTCGAAGTATATCGCGGAGCATTACCTGCAGGAGGCACGTTTGGTCAATAATGTCCGGGGCGTCCAGGGGTATACGGGCCTGTATCACGGGACACCGGTCTCCGTCATGGCCTCCGGCATGGGGATGCCGTCCATCGGGATCTACTCCCATGAGCTTTTCACCCGCTTCCATGTGGAAAACATCCTGCGCATCGGTTCCGCTGGGTCTATTTCGCCGGAGATCCACGTCCGGGATATCGTCATCGGCCAGGGGGCCTGCACAGATTCCCGCTGGGCCGCCCAATTCCATCTGCCCGGGGCCTTTGCACCCATTGCGTCCTACCGGATGCTCTCGGCCTGCGTCGATGTTTGCCGGCAGCTGCAGGCACCGTGGCATGTGGGCAATCTGCTGACCTCGGATTATTTCTATGGTGACCACGAGGCCGTCCCCGAAGGGCTGGATTCCCCCTACGCCTGGAGCAAGATGGGCGTGATGGCCATTGAGATGGAGGCGGCCGCGCTATACATGAACGCAGCCCGCTACGGCAAGAATGCCCTGGCCATCTGCACGATATCCGACCATGTCCTGACCGGTGAGGGCCTCAGCGCCCAGGACCGGCAGGCGTCGTTTACCCAGATGATGGAGGTCGCCCTGGAGACGGCCTGCGTCCTGGCCCGGGAGAGGAGCTGAGCGCCAAATGAAGCGTGTATTTTTGATCGTTCTGGATTCCTGCGGTGCTGGCGCGCTGCCGGATGCGGCCCAATTTGGCGATGACAGCAGCGTCAATACCCTGCGCAGCTGCGCGGGGACCGGGCTTTTGGAGATCCCAAACCTGCGCCGCGCTGGGCTCGGCCTGATCCCGGGGCTGGAATTTCTCGGCGGGACGGACGCGCCCCAAGGCGCTTGGGGCAAGATGGCGGAGCGCTCCATGGGGAAGGATACGACCATCGGCCACTGGGAGATCGCCGGGGTCGTCTCACCCAAGCCGCTGCCGGTCTATCCAAACGGCTTCCCGCAGGAGGTGCTGGACGCCTTTTCCAAGGCGACTGGCCGGGGCGTCCTGGTGAATCGCCCGTATTCTGGCACCCAGGTCATAGCTGATTACGGCGACGAGCAAGTGCGGACGGGGAAGTGGATCGTCTATACCTCGGCAGATTCTGTTTTCCAGATTGCGGCGCATGAGGATGTTGTGCCCCTGGAGGAGCTCTATGCCGCCTGCCGCGCTGCTAGAGAGATCCTGCAGGGGGACCACTGCGTCGGCCGTGTCATCGCCCGGCCCTTTATCGGAACGAGCGGGCACTATACCCGTACGCCCCACCGCCACGATTTTTCCCTGGAGCCGCCGTCGGCAACGATGCTCGATGTGCTGCAGGCCGCGGGCCGCAGTACCATCGCGGTCGGGAAGATCTATGACATTTTTGCCGGGCACGGCATCAGCGAGCATGTCTATACCGCGTCCAATGCCGACGGCATGGAAAAGACCCTGGCGTATGCCCGGCAGGATTTCAGCGGCCTGTGCTTTACAAACCTGGTGGATTTTGATATGCTCTATGGCCATCGCCGTGACGCGCCGGGCTACGCGCAGGCGCTGAACGCGTTTGACGCTTGGCTGCCGCAACTGCTGAACTGCCTGGGGCCGGAGGACCTCGTCCTGATCACCGCCGACCACGGCTGTGACCCGACCTATACAAAGACGACGGACCACACCCGGGAATATGTTCCGCTGCTGGCCCTGGGGCCGCGGGTGAAGCCGGGGGCGCTGGGCATCCGTGCAACATATGCAGACGTCGCCGCCACCGTCTGCCAGGCGCTGGGCGTCCCGGCGCAGCTGGCAGGGGAGAGCTTCCTGGCGGCCTTGGGCTGCGCGGGAGAGGAGGCGGCGCAATGACATTGCAGGCAGAGACCTTGCTCCAAGCCGCCCTCCAGGTCCGGGAGAACGCGTACGCGCCGTATTCGCATTTTTGCGTCGGCGCGGCGCTCCTGGGGGCTGATGGCGTTGTTTACACCGGCTGCAACGTGGAAAATGCGTCCTTTGGCGCGACAAACTGCGCGGAACGGACGGCGCTGTTTTACGCAGTCAGCCAGGGCTGCCGTTCCTTTCAGGCGCTGGCCGTCGTCGGCGGGCCGGCTGGGCCAATCCAAGCGGTGTGCCCGCCCTGCGGTATTTGCCGACAGGCACTGGCGGAGTTTTGCGGTCCGGACTTCCTGATTTACCTCTGGGATGGGAGCGGTGCGCCGCAATGTGTGCCGCTTTCCCGGCTGCTCCCCGGCGCGTTTTCTGCAGTCGCGCTGGGGGAATGCACCGAAAATGAATGATTAATGAATAAAAATACGGCCAAAACCAGACACGGCTGTTTGCTGCGTTCACGATTTGAACGAAAAAATGCCGGAAAAGCGACTTGGAATTCACCGATAGGGAATGGAGAGACACGATAAACG
>CAUBQU010000260.1 GCA_958438185.1 uncultured Oscillospiraceae bacterium | reverse complement strand
AAATTACTCCGTCACTGTGACGATGTAGCCGCCGAGATTATCTGCCGAGCAGTCGGCGGCGCCGCCCGCTGGGGGCGATGCGGCGGCGTAGACGGCGTATGCGATTGCCTGGCAGGTAAAGCGCAGCGGCGCGGCTTCGGATGCCTTTTCCCGCAGCAGCTGGAGGTATTCCTCCAGGCAAAGGCCGTTTTCCTGCATATACCAGGCGTGGGGGACGCCGACATAGCGAAAATGCCAGGCTTCATAGGCGATGCCTGTCACGTCCCGCTTGTTCTCGGGGTAGCGGCGGATGAAGCCGTATTCCCAGGCGTGCTCGACCAGCCAGGCGTAGTCGCCGGTACCGGTGAAATCTGCCGTCGCGCCGGAGTCTTCCAGGTAGAGGGCAAAGTCGACGGCCAGGCCCGTGTGATGCTCGCTGCAGCCGGGCTGGGCGAGGTAGCTGGCGGCGTAGTCGCTGCCGTGGTTTTGCACCGCCGCGTCATAGAGCTGCTGCTGGTCGTCCTGCGTCCGGTAGCCTGCGACGATGTTGACATTGCTGCAGCCGGTGGCGGCTTCGAACTCCGCCATCCAGTCGTTCAGCGGCGTCATGATCCGGCGGCAGACGGAAAGGGCCGTGTCCTTGACGTAATAGCTGCTGTTCTTTTTCTCGTAGACGCTGACGAGGTCCTCTGCCGTCTCTGGGTCGTAGGGTGCGTCGGCGTTTACCAAGATGAGGTCGCCCTGGGCGTTAGCTGCGGGCGCGGCGTCCGGCGGGGCGGTGCCGTCTTCGGCGGAAAAAGCGTCGCCCTCCGGCAGGGTGTCCATGGCGCGGGTCCAGAGGGCCAGGCTGCCGCAGATGGCCAGGGCCGCCAGCAGGACAATGCCCATGGGATGGAAATGCCGGGCGGGCCTTCTTCTTGTACGTTCTTTCATGCGATGCACCTCCTGTAACTGTCTTACAGTATCGGTGCGCAGCGCAGCGAAGCGGCAAAAAAACCAGCATCAAAGCGGCAAATTATTTTGATTTTTTCAGCAATTGAAAAACAGGGCGTCGCCGCTGAAATTCAGGCTGATCGGGGCGCTTTCGCCATTGGCATCGGTGTAGCGCAGCGTGGCGACGTTAAAGCCAAAGTCGGTGTCTATGCCCTCCGGTGGGATGTCCGTGGCTTCGGCGGTGAAGCTGCCGCTGCCTGCTGTTTGCTCCAGGGCCTGGCAGAGCTGATCCAGGGCATCCTCCAGGCCGTCCACCGCCGCATTTTCCAGCAGGGCCATTGCGCCGTCGTCCCCGCCGTAGAGGAAGAACATTAGGATGGCCCCGGTGCTATCGTCCAGATAGCAATTTGCGGTGAAATGCCACTCCTGGATGGTAAATTCTGCGCTATATCGCCAGCCGCAGAGGAACTGCTCGTCAAAGACAGTGATGACCGGCTCTGCCATGGTGTTTTGCAGCTCCTGCGCGCTGAAGGCCTGCGTGAGGAAGGCTGCTGCGGCTTGCTGCGCGTCCTGCGCCGTCATGGTGTGCCCGGCCTGGAAGGTGAATTCCTCGGTGTAGCTGTTGATTGCCAGATAGCGTGCGGCCAGGGAGAGCTGCTGCACCGCGTTCAGGCTGACGGAGCTGGATTCCAGCTGCTTGGGCTTTTCCCGCTGCCGGGCCTCCAGCTGCCAGACGAGCCGCGGGCCGAACAGACCGGCGGCGATGGCGGCCGCCGCTAGGAACAGGGCGATGGCGTAATACCGCTTTTTCATAGACGCGCCCCCTTTAATAAAACAGTGACACAGGTCCCGCCGCCCTCGCGGCTGGCAAAGGTGATGGACCCGTCGTGCAGCGCGGCGATCTTCTGGCACAGGGCAAGCCCCAGCCCGACGCCGCCCTGGGCCCGGGCCCGGGATTTATCGACCCGGTAAAACGCCTCCGTCAGATGCGCCAGCGCTTCCGGTGGTATCCCGCGCCCGTTGTCGAGAATGCGGATGCGCAGGCATTCTTCCTGCCAGTCGGCGGCAAGGTAGATATTGCCGCCGTGCTCCAGGGCCTTGCGGGCGTTGTCGAGCAGATTGACGAGCAGCGACTGCACCAGGTCCGGCTCCAGGCGGCACAGGCCGGGCTTGACGCTGTATTGGAGCTGGATATTCTCCTTTTCATAGATCGGCCGCAGATGCCGGCACAGGGCGGCGATGAGCTTGGCGGGCTCTGTCGGAACGAGCTCCGGCGTCTGATTTTTCAGGACTAGCAAGTCCAGCAGCTTGAGGGAGAGGGACTCTAGCCGCTTGCCTTCGGAGAAAATATAATTTGCCGCGTCCATGGCCTCCTGCGGGGGCAGGGCCTGGGACCGCAGCAGGTCCGCATAGCCGATGATCGACGTCATCGGCGTTTTTAATTCGTGGGCAAAGCTGCCCATAAAGCGCTCCTGCCGCTCCATGGACTGCTGCAGCTCCGTAATATTCTCCTCCAGCTGCGCCGCCATGGCGTTAAAGTCCCGG
Source organism: uncultured Oscillospiraceae bacterium (assembly GCA_958438185.1). GTDB lineage: Bacteria > Bacillota > Clostridia > Oscillospirales > Oscillospiraceae > SVMC01. Next base: position 242 of record CAUBQU010000260.1, on the reverse strand, counting down.
CAGAGCTGGCCGACCTCGTCGCCTGTCCGGGGGCGGACACGGCAGCTAAGGTCCCCGGCGGCAAGGCGCCGGGAGGCGGCGGAGAGCTTGCCCAGGGGCTTGGTCAGGACATAGCTGACGCCCCAGCTGAGGGCGCCCCCCAGGGCCATGACGGCCAGAAAAACATAGGTATAGACCCGCAGCATCCAGCGCTGGGCCTCGTAGATATCTGTAATGTAGTAGGCAATATCCAGCTGCAGCGT
>CAUBQU010000259.1 GCA_958438185.1 uncultured Oscillospiraceae bacterium | reverse complement strand
TCCCCCTCGGCACCATCGTCACGGTGTTCGGTACCGGCAGCGAGATGAACAACGGCGCCGTCATCACCCACGAGGAAAAGAAGATCAAAGGCGCCCTTTGGGGCGCGCAGGCGGATTTCGCCTTCCTGGACCCGAGCTACAGCTTGACCGTCCCCATGCAGCAGGTCATTTCCGGCGCGTTTGACACGCTGAGCCACGCGATGGAGACCTATTTCGGCAAGCCGAACGAGAATAACCTGTCGGACGAGCTCAGTGAAGCCGTCATGCGCAGTGTCATCCGCAATATCCGCGTCCTGCTGGCAGACCCGGAGAATTACGAAGCCAGAAGCGAGCTGGCCTGGGCCTCCGCCATGGCGGAGAACGGTGTACTGAAGATCGGCAAGGTCACAGATTTCCAATCCCACCAGATCGAGCACCAGCTGGGCGCTTACACCAACTGCAACCACGGCGCGGGCCTTGCCGTCATTCACCCTGTCCTGTACCGCCATATTTACAGATCCGGCGCGGCGCGCTTTGCCCGCTGGGCGCAGAATGTCTGGGGGATCGCCCCCAAGGGCAGCAAGGAAGCGACCGCAGCCGCCGGGATCGATGCGCTGGCGGCGTTTATCCGGGAGATCGGCCTGCCCACCACCTTCAAAGCGCTGGGCATCCCGGCAGATACCAACCTCCGTGCCATCGCCGATTCCACCAACATCACCGCTGGCTGCTGCAAAACGCTGACGAAGGATGAAATATTCGAGATCCTGACAGCGTGCATGTAAGCAGAAGGAGATGCAGCGATGAAAAAGCTACTTTGCCTGCTGCTCACGGCAGCGCTTCTGCTCTCGATGACGGCCTGCGGCAAAACCCAGCCGCCAGATTCCGGCGAGCCAGGATCCGACACCGTCGCGGCGCTGCCGGAGGACGTCCCCGCCGAAGCTAGCAAAACCCTGGTGGTCTACTACTCCGCCTCCGGCAACACGAAGCGCGTCGCCGAGGACATCGCCGAAGCTGCAGGCGCGGACCTCTTCAAGATCGTCCCCACCGAGGTCTATACCAGCGACGACCTGAACTGGCGCGATGCCGACAGCCGCGTCAGCCGGGAGCATGACGACGAATCCCTGCAGAATGTACCCCTGACGACGACGGAAGTCCCCCATTGGGATGCCTACGACACCGTCTTCCTCGGCTATCCCATCTGGTGGGGCGGCGCAGCCTGGCCGGTGAATGGCTTCGTGCAGGCCAACGACTTCACAGGCAAGACCGTCATCCCCTTCGCCACCTCTTCCTCCTCCGCCCTGGGGGAAAGCGGCAGCAGCCTTGCCGCCCTAGCCGGTACCGGCGACTGGCAGGCGGGCCAGCGGTTCGCCTCCGGCGCCTCCACTTCCGATGTCCAAGCTTGGGTAAACGACCTGGGCCTGTGAACTAAAAAACAATGATTTATCGTTCAGAAAAGGAGTATCAACATGAATATCTTATTGATCAACGGCAGCCCCAACAAAACCGGCAACACCGCAGCCTTGGCAGCGCAGCTTCTGCAGGGCAAGCAATACAAGACCTTACAGCTGACGGATTACACCATCGGTTCCTTCGGCCAGAACCTCCCCGGTGACGGGCTGGACGCCGTCATTGCCGCCATGCAGCAGGCTGAGACCATCGTCATCGGCTCGCCCGTCTACTGGCACAACCTCTGCGGCAGCGTCCGCAATGTGCTCGACCGCTTTTACGGCAAGGTCGAAAACGGCGCGCTTTCCGGCCGCAAGCTGTACTTTGTCTTCCAGGGCGCGGCGCCCGAACAGTGGATGCTGGAGGCGGGCGAATACACCATGCAGCGCTTTGCCGGTCTCTACGGCATGACCTACGGCGGTATGGTGACCAATCGGAAAGAAGCCGAAAAACTTGCAAAAACGATTGAAGGAGGAATCTTTGATGGAATACGCAACGCTCCATAACGGCGTGAAAATGCCGATGGCCGGCATCGGCACCTTCCTGCTGACCCCGGACGAAGCGGAAGCCGCCTGCGTCAGCGCTCTTCAAACTGGCTATCGCCTGATCGACACCACCAATGCCTATGTAAACGAAAAGGCCGTCGGCCGCGCCATGCAGAAGTCCGGCCTGCCGCGGGAGGAGATTTTCCTCGAAACCAAGCTGTGGCCCAGCTTTTACGAGCAGTCCGATGCAGTCGAAAAGACCCTCTCCCGCCTGGACACCCCCTACATCGACCTGCTGCTGATCCACCAGCCCGCAGGCAATTACATCGCGGGCTACCGCCAAATGGAGCGGGCATACAAGGCGGGCAAGGTCCGCGCCATTGGTCTGTCCAACTTCAAGAAGGAACAGATCAAGGAGATCTTATCCTGCTGCGAGGTGCGCCCCACGGTCTTGCAGACCGAGCTGCACCCCTACCATCAAGAGCCGGAGCTGAAGGCATTCCTGCAGGAAAACGGCATCGTCCCCCAGGCGTGGTACCCGCTGGGCCACGGCGACAAGGCGCTGCTGCAGGAGCCGCTGTTTGCAGAGCTTGGCAAAAAGTACGGCAAGTCCGCCCCCAGATCATCCTCCGCTGGCACATCCAGTCCGGCAACATCGTCATTCCCGGCTCCAAGAACCCGGCACACATCCAGGCCAACTTTGCCCTCTTCGACTTTGCCCTGACGGCCGACGAAATGGCACAGGTCGCCGCGTGCAACAAAAACGTGCGCTACTACACCAGCACCCCAGAGA
>CAUBQU010000258.1 GCA_958438185.1 uncultured Oscillospiraceae bacterium | reverse complement strand
CTCTCCGCGCGGCAGAGCGCAGCGATCTCCTCGATCGGCAGAACAAAGCCGAACACATTGGAGACGTGCGTGCAGACGACGGCGTCAAGCTCCGGCGAGATGCTGTTTTCAAAGGCGCGCAGCAGCGCGGCGCGGTCAAAGAGCGGCGAAGCGGCGACCTTGATCCTCGCGCCCAGCGCGTGCAACGGCCGCGTGACGGCGTTGTGCTCATAGCCGGAGACGGCGACGCGCCCGCCCTCCGGCACGAGCGAACGGATGGCAATGTTCAGGGCGTGCGTCGCGTTGGAGGTAAAGACGACCTGCTCCGGCGAGGGTACACCGAACAGCTCGGCGGCAAGGCTTCGGCAGCGGAAGGCCGTCTCCTCCGCCGCTCTGGCCGCGGCATAGCCGCCGCGCCCCGGCGAGGACATGGTGCGCATGGCCCTCTGCATCGCATAGGAAACGCTCAGGGGCTTTTGGAAGGTCGTCGCGGCGGAGTCCAGATAGATCATGGCTCTACCTCCGAACGATCTTGACCGGCTCGACCTGCGCGTCCTGCAGGCGGCGGATGGCGGCGATCTGCTCCTGGGCCGCGTCGACGACCTTGGTCAAATTTGCCGTCTCGCAGTTAACCCGGCGGTTGACGCCGTTGCGCAGGTCCTTTTCCATCTTGGCCTGCATCACGTCCATCGCGCAGACTGGCGCGCCCAGCATCGTCAAAAAGTCCTCGATCAGCTCGCTCTGCTTAAAATACAGCACGCAGTTGCCGCCGCGGCTGGTGAGCTTCGCGCCGTAGCCCAACTCCAGCAGCAGGGCGTCCGTCTCCCGGGCGACCTTTTGGTGGGTCGTCGTCAGCTCCAGGTGATAGCGTTTTTCCGGGTCCGTCACAGAGCCACCAGCCAAAAACGCCCCCCGGGCAAAGGCGACCCGGCAGCATTCGTCCTCCAAAACGCCATAATTCACATGCAACGCCACACTGGACGCGGCGTCAAAGCCAAAGGCACTGTAGACGCTCGCGATCTTCTCCGGGTCCAGCAGCTGGAAAATAGATTTCCCGGCGCTCTGCGGCGCGGGCTTCTCATCAAATTCCACGTGGAACGCCCGCCAAAACAGCTTCGGCAGCCGGGCCGCAAAATCCGGACTCTCAGTGACGATCTTAATCAGCGTCGCGCTGCAGGTATTGCCAAATAATAAAATTCCAAAGCATTCCGCCACGGCGCAGCATTTTTTGTGCACCGCCAGGCGGCACAGCTCCGCCTTTACGTTGGATGCAAATGACATTTCTGATCTCTCCTTCGCGGGACCGGCGGCCGCTAAAACAGCTTAACCTCCGGCTCCAGGGTAAAGCCCGTCTGTGCCTGGACCTCGCGCTGGACTAGGCGGATCGTCGCCAAGACATCCGCCGCCGTCGCACCGCCCAGGTTCACAACAAAGCCTGCGTGCTTTTCCGAGACCGCCGCCGCGCCGACGCCCTTGCCCTTCAGACCGCACTGCTCGATCAGCGCCGCCGCATACGCGCCCACCGGGCGCTTGAACGTGCTCCCCGCCGAGGGCATATCCAGCGGCTGGGAGGCCCGGCGGCGCTGCATCAGCGCCTGCATTTTTTCCGTGATCTCCGCCGGGTCGCCCTTTTGCAGGGTGAAGACCGTTTTGAAGATCACGCCCTCCATCTCCTGGAACGCGCTGTGGCGATAGGCAAAGCCCTGGTCCGCACCGGTGACGACCTGCGCGGCGCCATCCGGAGCCAGGACCGTCGTCGCGGCGGCCACCTGGCAGATCTCCCCGCCGTAGGCACCGGCGTTCATAAAGACGCCGCCGCCAACACTGCCGGGGATTCCGTGGGCAAATTCCAGCCCCGTCAACCCGTGGTCCCGGGCAAAAGCAGCAGCCCGGGCCATGGAGACGCCGCATTCGACCTCCAGCGCCGTCTCATCCAGCAGGCGGATGCCGTCCAGCGCCCGGGTGCAGATCGTCAGTCCCCGCTTGCCCGCATCCGCCGCCAGGACATTCGTCCCCGCGCCCAGGATTGCCGCAGTTTGCTTCTCCTGCCAGGCCGTGCGCAGCAAAAACGCCAGCTGTGCCTGGCTAGCTGGGAACGCCATATAATCCGCCGGGCCGCCAATCCGGAAGGATGTATGCCGCGCCAGCGGCTCCGCCTTGCGCACCTGCACCGGCGGCTCCTGTATGCAGCCGATCTTGCTCCAGTCCATCGTCATACCCATAAACGCCTCCGGGTGTTTAGTTTTCTTTTTATTGTAACATATCCCCGCCGCCGTTGCAACGTGTAAGACGCCGTAAGATAGAAAAATAAGAAGCCATGTGGGCTTCTTAAGAATCGTTATCACAACGCATTGCCTTGCGCATTTGGAGCGCAGCTGCTTTCTGGCTGGGTATGAAGCAGACCCAGCAATCAAACAGCTCTTTTAGATCGGGCGTCAATTCCACCATATCCGCATCTGCGAAAAACTGTGACACTGTGATGCCAAATCCACTGCAGATCGCCGCAAGGGTCGCAAGGGAGGGGCGTGTATTTCGTCTAAAGAGATTGCCAATCGTGGATTGCGCCAATCCGCATTTTCTTGAAGGCTTATACTCCGGCCATCCGCGCTCCCGCAATAACTGTCGGAGGCGAGCGTGTATCTCCATAGCATCACCGCCTTTTTCCTGCAAACAGGGCCTGATACAAATAAACATCCCCCGGCCAAGCCGGGGGTTTTTCATATGCGGGCATAGCCCTTG
>CAUBQU010000257.1 GCA_958438185.1 uncultured Oscillospiraceae bacterium | reverse complement strand
GCCCCGCCCCCAGCAGGAATACCAGGGCGATGGCGATGGTGCTAAGCTTCTTTTTCATCCCGGCCCCCCCTCTTGTTCCGATGCAACTTCCAATTTTTTGCAACCCGCCGCAGGGGCCGCCCCCCGCCGCAAGCCGCAGCGCAAAAGGCAACGCAGCGCAGCTGGCAAAAACGCCTGCGCTCTGCCCTCCCTTTTCCGCTGCGCCCCGTGGGAACCCCCCCACGGGGCCAGCAAAAAATTTGTCGATTCTATGTCGATTCTAGTTGAATTCTGCCGCTTACTGCGCCGCGTGGCCCGCCCGCTTTTTCACAACGAGCAGCACGACAGCCGCCGCGACCAGCACGCCGCCCAGGACATAGAACAGCGTCGTGCCCATGCCGCCGGTGGACGGCAGCTCCGTCCCGGCCTGGTTCACCACGACCAGGGGAACGACCTTCGCCGCCACCGTCGTCTCCGTCTGGGAGCCGCCGGTCACCGCGCTGCTGACGACATTGCCGTCCGCGTCCTTGTAGATCGTGATGGTCTCGGTGTACGTCGCCGTCTTCTCAATCTCGGCCTGGATCGTGACCGGGCTCGTCAGCAGATTATAGCCCGCCGGGGCATTGACCTCCGTGACGGTGTATGCGCCGTCCGCCAGCCCCTTGAGGAGCAGGACGCCGCCGTCACCCACGGTAAACTGGGTCACCGCCCCCTGGGCGCCCGCCGCGCAGCGTTCATAGACGCCGTCGGCCGTCTTAACAGCAGAAATGGCCGCGCCGTCCAGCGTGACGGTAAATTCCGCGCCGCGCAGCGCCTTGCCCTGCGGATCGACCTTCGCAAGGCCCAGGGCGTAGACATACGTCGTGGCCGTTCTCTGGTTCTCCTCCTGGTAGGGAGTCGAAGGCGTCTGCGGCTTTTCCGGGTAATTGGGGTCCGTCGGGTCCTTCGAGTCATAGGGCGGGTTCGTCGGGTCGTTGGCGTTGTCCGTCGTGTAGGTAAAGTTGGCGGTGTTCCGGTTGCCGCTGCCAGCCAGGGCGGCGGCGTTGTTGACCTGCGCCGTGTAGGTCACTTCGATCTTGGCATTCGCGCCGTAGGCTTCGCCGAAGGGCAGCGTCACGTCGAAGCGGTTGCCTTCCTGCGCGATGGTCGCCTTTGCCGTCACATCCGTGCCGTTCACGGTGACCTTAAGATTCTGCGCCGCGTCAAAGCCCGCGGCCAGGGTGTCGGTGATGTGATAATAGGTGACGAGTTTCGTCTCCCCCGCCGAATTCTTGGCATAGGCCGTCGCGTTGACGGCGATGCTGAAGCGCACCGTATCGCCGTAGCCCGCGGCGTTGACCGTCGTCTTCGAGCCGTCGGCATTGACGATGACCTTGCCGGGGGCCGGGACGTCGGGCGTCGCCGGGTCCTCGTTATCCCAGCTGGGGCCCTGGTTCTTGTCGACGACCTTGACATCCTTCAGCGTGCTGTCGAGGGTGACGGCAGCGCCCAGGGAGCTCTTGACATAATAGTACCCGTAGGCGAGGCCGCTGAACACGACGGTGTCCCCCGTCGCGGTGACTTCCGCCCCGGTGCGGGTCAGAAGCGCTTCGTTCTGCTTCAGCCAGCTGCTGATGTCCGCCGCCGTCTTGCCGTCCTTGGCCGCGGCATTGTACTTGCCCGTGACCGGCGTGGCCGTCAGCGTGAAGGGGCTGCCATCGTCCGTCAGCGCAGCAAACAGCGCGTCACCGTCGCCTGTCTTCGTGTAAAAGTAGGCGACGTTCGTCGCATCGCCGGCGGTCGCATACGTCAGGTCAAAGACCTTGTAGACGCTGTAGCGCTCCCCGACAGTCGCATTGCGCACGGTGATGGAGCCGTCGCTTGCCCCCGCAGCCAACGCCGCCGTCCCCAAGCTCAGCACCAGGACCAGCGCCAGCAGCAGGCTTACCAGTTTCTTTGCATGTTTCATGTTTCTAGGTTCCTTTCTGCAAAGTTTTTTCATCTATCTCCAGCCCCCGCAGGGGGCGATCTTCCAAGCCTTCTGCCTGCCAGACATCAATGCCCAGCAGATGAAACAGCAGCGAAAACGCGGACTGATACACCATCCGCGGCGTCAGCGCGTCGCGGGCGATATACCCCAGGTGCATCTTGACAGCCGTCGTCGCCGTCTCGTCGATGATATTCGAAACCAGCGCCTGCATCTTCACCGGCGAACGCACGCCGCACAGTCTGCCGACGCGCTGGGCAAAGTCCAGCAGGTCCTTGTAATATTCCCGCCGGAATTCCAGCACCGGCGCTCCAAAGTACCCGGAAAGATAATACCGCCAGCAAAAAACAGCCCGGTCCGCATCGCGCATCAGGAAATTCCAGTAGAGACTCCAGAGCGTCCAGCACGCTTGCTCCAGCTCCTGCCGCCGGTCCGCGCCGGGCACATGCAGCTGCCGGACAACGTGCATCAGATTGGCGACCTGACTGTCGGCCCGCAGATACGCGTCCGTCATCAGCTCCGCCATATCCTGGTAGCACTGGTAGATATAGGGCGTGGAAAGCCCGCAGCCTTCTGCGACCTTCCGCATCGTGATTCGCTCCAGCCCCTCCGTCGCCGCCAAATGATAGACCGCCCGGATGAGCTTTTCCTTGACTTCCTCTGAAGAATACTTGCGCGCCATCGTTTGCTCTCAACAGTTCCTTTCTCCGTCCAACGCCACACCAGGTTCTGCGCACCCACGCACTGGGGGCCTCTGCCCCCGCACGACCGCACACCAGGACACTCTCTGCCCCC
>CAUBQU010000256.1 GCA_958438185.1 uncultured Oscillospiraceae bacterium | reverse complement strand
CAGCGCGCCCAGAATGGGAATGTCAGAAAGCCAGGGGATGTGGATGTTCTGCATCAGGTCGACGGAGATGAGGGTGTCTGTCACGCCGAAATAGCGGCGGTAGAGATAGGTCACCAGCGCCGGACCCAGAATGTTCAGCGCCATGCCGTTGATAATCTGCCCGGCCCGCAGGGTGATGGTGCAGAAGGCATAGATCATATTCAGCGCGATGCCGCACAGCGCGCCCAGCAGCAGGCCCAGCCAGGGGCTGCCGGTAAGGCAGCCGCCGAGAAATCCGGCAATGGTGCCGATGCTCATAATGCCGTCGAGACCGATGTTTGTCAGCCCGGCGCGTTCGGAGTAGAGCTCACCCAAGGCGACCAGGAGCAGCGGCGTCATCATCCGCAGTGTTGCCCCGGTGATGTTGTCGAGGAAGAACAGTGCTGTCATCGTTTGGCCTCCTTTCTTTTGGCAAAGCGGGCCTGAAGCGTTTGCATGACCGGCAGCGCGACAAGGGCGGAGCCAGCCACGGCGAAGATGATGATAATGCCCTGCAGAATGTCGACAATGGCTGTCGTGATGCCGGTGGCGACCTGCATCGTATTGGCCCCACAGCGCAGGACGGCGAAGAGATAGGCGACCAGCAGCGTCCCCAGCGGATGCAGCTGCCCGATCAGGGCGATGGCGACGCCGTCAAAGCCGTAGCCCAGGCCGAAGCCCGCCTGGAGCCGGTAGGACGCGCCCAGCAGCTCGACCGCGCCGCCCAGTCCGGCGATCATACCCGAGATGACAAAGGAGAGAATCATGTACCGCTCCACGGCAAAGCCGTTGACCCGGGCGGCGTCCCGGTTTACGCCGACGACGCGGAGACTGTAGCCCTGGTAGGTGTGAAACAAAAAGTAGTAGACGAGCCCGACGAAGAGCAGCGCCAGCAGAATGCCGGTGTGGGCCCGGGTCGAGCCGAGGAAACGGGTCAGCTTGATCTGGGCATCGACGGCGGCGGTCTGGGGAATGCGGTCTTCCATCAGCGGGCCGGAGTAGAGATAGGACATAAAGAGCGTCGCGATATAGTTGAGCAGGATCGTGATGATCATCTCATTCGTGTGGTGCTTTGCTTTGAGATAGCCGGGGATGGCGGCCCAGATACCGCCGGCCAGAATGGCCAGCACAAGGCACAGCGCCGGCCGCAGCGGCGCGGGCACGCCGGGGAAGGCGGTCCCAAACCAGCAGGCGGCGATGGCTCCCATGATGAATTGCCCCTCCGCGCCCAGGTTCAGCATGCCGCAGCGATAGGCGAAGACGGCGGCAAGGCCGGTGAAGATCAGCGGCGTCGCTTTGACCAGCGTCTCGCTCCAGGACTGCAGGCTGCCGAAGGCGCCCCGGAGGAGGTAGCCATAGGCGGTCAGCGGGTCACGTCCGGCGGCGGCAATGATCACCGCGCCGAGGGCCAGGGAGAGGACGACGGCCAGCACGGGCATGATGATCTTACGCAGCAGGTCGGTTTTGGCTGCTTTCATAAGCGATCCCCCATTTCCATGTGATGTTGCCATCCGGCAGCGATCCGGCCTCCGCGGCGCGCCAGCGTGGAGACCGGCCGGACGGTTTGCACGAATATTGGACTTGACACTATTTTAGCATGAGGCGATGCGACGACGCTATTGACAAATCAAAAGAATAATACTAGAATTATTTTGGCTAATATGCATATATTCTGGCGAGCGGCTTACGAAAATTTGACGAAAAAGTAGTGAGAAATATCGTATCAGTACTACTGAATTGGAACGAAAAAACCGGAGAAATGGAGGAAAAACCGCCGGAGGCCGGGGAATTTTCCTTGGCAGCTGCCGGAAAAGCTGGGGACGGCATAGATTGCGACGGAATATATGTATTACATAATAAAAGTGTAATACATATAATGCGGGACGCTCTGACTGCGCCGGTCGCTGCCGCGCAAGAGACGGGAGATATACCAGGAGCATGATATGCAGCAAAACAAGGAATATATGCAAGCGATAAACTGGCACGCGATCTGCAAAAATCGGTTGCTCCGAGAAAAAGCAGCAGAGATGCGACAGAATGCACGGGAGAAATTGAAATGATCGCAGATATTTTGTTGACTTTGCATATTGCATTTTTATGCGAGCGGAGTTAATATTTATTCACAACATAACAAGATACCGCTGCGGCACGCGGCGATGGTTTGGAGGTTATTTATTATGCAGAAGAAAGACATTAAAAAAATCGTATTGGCATATTCCGGTGGCCTGGATACTTCCATCATCATCCCCTGGCTGAAGGAGAACTACAATAATCCGGAGATCATTGCTGTGGCTGGCAACGTCGGCCAGGCGGACGAGCTGGACGGCCTGGAAGAGAAGGCCATCAAGACCGGCGCCAGCAAGCTGTATGTGATGGATCTGGTCGACGAAATGGTCGACGATGTCATCATCCCCTCTATGATGATGAACGCCAGCTACGAAGGCTATCTGCTGGGCACTGCCTTTGCCCGGCCGATCATCGGCAAGGGCCTGGTCGAGATCGCCAAGAAGGAAGGCGCGGACGCCATCTGCCACGGTTGCACCGGCAAGGGCAACGACCAGATCCGGTTTGAGCTGGCCATCAAGCGCTTTGCTCCGGAAATGACGATCATCGCTCCCTGGCGGGAGTGGGATATCAAGGGCCGTGACGAAGAGATCGACTACGCCGAAGCCCACAACGTCCCCCTGAAGATCAGCCGGGAGACGAACTATTCCAAGGATAAGAACCTAT
>CAUBQU010000255.1 GCA_958438185.1 uncultured Oscillospiraceae bacterium | reverse complement strand
CCGTCATTTTTGCATCTTCCCCGGCCTCGCCTTGCAAGCTTTCCGTCACTCATTTTTGAAACACGAGAAAAAGTTTGAAATACAATATTTTTAAGGTGTAAAAAATATTTTTCTGCGCATAAAAAGTATTGAAATTCATTTTTCTCTGTGCTATACTTCCGGCGATTCAAAAATCCAATACCATGACAGAAAACCTTCGAAAGGGGAAATGCAGCAATGGCACAAAAATTTGTTTACCTGTTTTCAGAGGGCAACGGCTCCATGCGGGAGCTGCTGGGCGGCAAGGGCGCGAACCTGGCAGAGATGACGAATCTCGGTATGCCAGTCCCCCAGGGCTTCACGATCACAACAGAAGCCTGCACCCAGTACTACAAGGACGACCGGCAGATCAATGCCGACATCCAGGATGAGATCATGCAGTACGTGGAAAAACTGGAGGACCTGACCGGCAAGAAATTCGGCGACCTCTACAATCCCCTGCTCGTCTCCGTCCGCTCCGGTGCCCGGGCGTCTATGCCCGGCATGATGGACACCATTCTGAACCTGGGCCTCAACGACGAGGTCGTCAAGGCCTTTGCCAAGAAGACGAACAATCCCCGCTTTGCGTATGACTCCTACCGCCGGTTTATCCAGATGTATTCCGACGTCGTCATGGAGGTTGGCAAGAAGTATTTTGAGCAGCTCATCGACGAGATGAAGCAGGCCCGGGGCGTCAAGCTCGACACGGAGCTGACGGCGGAAGACTTGCAGGAGCTGGCCGAAAAATTCAAGGCTGAGTACCAGGCCAAGATCGGCGAGCCCTTCCCGCAGGACCCGAAGGAGCAGCTCATGGGGGCCATCAAGGCCGTCTTCCGCAGCTGGGACAACCCTCGTGCCATTTACTACCGCCGCATGAACGATATCCCCTCGGAATGGGGCACCGCCGTCAATGTCCAGTCCATGGTCTTCGGCAATATGGGCCCGACCTCCGGCACCGGCGTCGCCTTCACCCGGAACCCGGCCACCGGTGAGCGGAAGCTCTTTGGCGAGTTCCTGATGAACGCTCAGGGTGAGGACGTCGTCGCCGGTGTGCGTACGCCCCAGAGCATTGACAAGCTCAAGGAGATCATGCCCGAGGTCTATGACCAGTTCGTCGATATCTGCGCCCGCCTGGAATTCCACTACCGGGATATGCAGGATATGGAATTCACCATTGAAGAGAAAAAGCTCTACATGCTCCAGACCCGCAACGGCAAGCGCACCGCTGCCGCCGCCATGAAGATCGCCTGTGACCTGGTGGACGAGGGCATGATCACCGAGGAGGAAGCCGTCCTGATGATCGACCCCAAGAGCCTGGACGCGCTGCTGCACCCGCAGTTTGACCCGGCGGCCCTGAAAAAAGCCAAGGTCATCGGCACGGGCCTGGCCGCCTCCCCCGGCGCAGCCTGCGGCAAGATCGTCTTCTCCGCTGATGAAGCTGTCGACCGCGCCAAGAGCGGCGACAAGGTCGTCCTGGTGCGGCTGGAGACCAGCCCGGAGGACATCGAGGGCATGCACTACGCCCAGGGCATCCTGACCGTCCGGGGTGGCATGACGAGCCACGCCGCCGTCGTCGCCCGGGGCATGGGCACCTGCTGCGTCTCCGGCTGCGGCGATATCCACATCGACGAAGCGAAGAAGCAGTTTGAGCTGGGCGGCAAGACGTTCAAAGAGGGCGACTGGCTCTCCATCGACGGCTCCACCGGCAATATCTACGGCCAGAAGATCCTGACGGCCGCCGCATCCATCTCCGGCGAATTCGGCCGCATCATGACCTGGGCCGACCGCTTCCGCAAGCTGGAGGTCCGCACCAACGCCGACACGCCCCATGACGCCGCCCAGGCAGCCGCCTTCGGGGCCCAGGGCATCGGCCTGTGCCGGACGGAGCATATGTTCTTCGACCCGGAGCGTATCTCCGCCATCCGGGAGATGATTGTCTCCGAAACGTCCGCCCAGCGGGAACGGGCGCTGGCCAAGCTGGAGCCGATGCAGCAAAGCGACTTTGAATCGATCTACGAAGCCATGAAGGGCCGCCCGGTCACGATCCGCCTGCTGGACCCGCCGCTGCACGAGTTCCTGCCCACCGACCCGGCAGATATTGAAGCCCTGGCCAAGGAGATGAAGATCTCCGTGGAGCATCTGCAGCATATCATCGCCAGCCTGCATGAATTCAACCCCATGATGGGCCACCGCGGCTGCCGCCTGGACGTCACCTATCCTGAGATCGCCAAAATGCAGACCGCCGCGATCATCAAAGCGGCCCTGGCCGTCCGGGCCCGCCGTCCGGCGTGGAAGATCGTCCCGGAGATCATGGTCCCGCTGGTCGGCGAGGCCAGAGAGCTGGCGTATGTCAAATCCGTGATCGACAAGGTCGCCAAGCGGCTCATCCGCGAGGCCGGGTCTGACATGCCCTATAAGGTCGGCACTATGATCGAGATCCCCCGCGCCGCTCTGACGGCCGACGAGATCGCCAAGGACGCCGCCTTCTTCTCTTTCGGCACGAACGACCTGACCCAGATGACCTTCGGCTTCAGCCGCGACGACGCCGGGAAATTCCTGGCCTCCTACTACGACCGCAAGATCTACGAGTCCGACCCCTTCTCCAAGCTGGACCAGGCAGGCGTCGGCCGTCTGGTCAAGATGGCAGCGGAGCTGGGCCGCAAGACCCGCCCCGATATCAAGCAGGGCATCGGCGGCGAGCAGGGCGGCGACCCGAGCACTGTCGCCTTC
>CAUBQU010000254.1 GCA_958438185.1 uncultured Oscillospiraceae bacterium | reverse complement strand
GGCCAGGCCAGCCAGATGCCGGTGCTTGCAAGGGAACGGGAGAGGAGGAAGGCCAACCCGACCCGGAGGATGAGATCCGTAAAGGTCGTCGTCATAAAATACCCCATAGCGCCCGCGCCCCGCAGGACGCCGTCCAGCAGGATCTTGACCGCCGGGACGATATAAAATGGCGTGACGATCAGGATAAACAACGTGCCCGTCTCCAGCGCGCCGGTGGTGTGATCCTTCAAAAACAGGCCGACCAGCGGGCGGCGCAGCAGGATAAACAGCGCCGTAAAGGCAAGCCCGGTGAGAATAGAGATGCCGACGCCGCTTTTCGTCCCCTGGCGGATGCGGTCCAGCTTTCCGGCCCCGATGTTCTGCGCCGTGAAGTTGGACATTGCCGTGCCCAGGGCGCTGAAGCCGGTGATGGCGAAGTTGTTGAGTTTGATGGCGGCAGAGTAGGCGGCGATGACCGTCGTGCCGAAGCTGTTGACCATCCCCTGGATGAAGATGTTGCCGACGGAGACAAAGCTCTGCTGCAGTGTGCTGGGGATGGCGATGCGGGTGATCCGCAGCAGGATGGAGCCGGAGAATAGCGCAGGCTTTTCTTCACAGGGCAGCTGCCGGATCCGGTGCAGGACCGTGATGATTGCCAGCACACAGCTGACGCCCTGGCACAGGAACGTCGCCCAGGCCACACCGGCCACGCCCATATCGAGCCCGGCGACGAACCAGATATCCATGGCGATATTCGTCAACGACGAGGCCACCAGGAAAATAAACGGCGTGCGGGAGTCGCCCAGGGCGGAGAAGATACCGGTGGAGATATTATAGTAGAAGAGGAAAAACAGCCCGCCGGTATAGATGTTCAGGTAGAGCTGCGAGTCTTCCAGGATATCGGCCGGTGTGCGGATGAGCTGCATCAGGCTGGGTGAGAGGGTGAAGCCCAGCAGCATCAGCAGGGCGCAGAGGGCGCCGGAGGCGAGATATGTCGTCGAGACGGCGGTTTTCAGGTCCCGGAATTGCTTGGCGCCGAACATCTGCGCCAGGATGACGGAGCAGCCGATGTTGCAGCCAAAGGCAAACGCCAGATAGACCAGGGTGATCTCATAGGCGTTGCCGACGGCGGCCAGCGCTTCGTCCCCGATGAATTTCCCGGCGACGAGGCTGTCGGCGATATTATAGAGCTGCTGAAACAGAATGCTGCCCAGAAGCGGCAGCGAAAATTTGATCAGCTCGGTGCGGGGATTCCCGCGGGTCAGGTCTTTTACCAAGTTGTTGCCTTCTTTCTGCCTGCGAAAAAAGCCGCAGGGACAAACCGCCGGGCAGATGCGGCTGCATCTGCCCGACGGAAGCTATGCGAAATTTGCCGCTTAGTAGGCCAGCTTTTCGGCCAGCCAATCCCGCAGCTGGGAGATGGGGACGCGCACCTGCTCCATCGTATCGCGGTCACGGATGGTCACGGCATTGTCCGCCTCGACGCCCTTTTCCGTGTCGCCAACGGTCTCGAAGTCGACGGTGATGCAGTAGGGGGTGCCGATCTCGTCTTCCCGGCGATAGCGCTTGCCGATGGAACCGGCGTCGTCAAAGTCGACCATGAAGTCCTTCTGGAGCATGTGGTAGATCTCCTCCGCCTTGCCGGAGAGCTTCTTGCTCAGGGGCAGCACCGCTGCCTTGAAGGGAGCCAGGGCCGGATGCAGATGCAGGACGATGCGGACGTCGTCATTGCCCTTCTTATCCTGCCCGACGACCTCTTCGTCGTAAGCGTCCACCAGGAAAGCCAGGACCACCCGGTCTGCACCTAGGGAGGGCTCGATGACATAGGGGATATAGTGCTCGTTCTTGGCCTGGTCGTAGTAGGTCATATCGACGCCGGAGGTCTTCTGATGCTGGCTCAGGTCGTAATCCGTGCGGTCTGCGACGCCCCAGAGCTCGCCCCAGCCGAAGGGGAAGAGGAATTCAAAGTCCGTCGTGGCTTTGGAGTAGAAGCAGAGCTCCTCCGGGTCATGGTCCCGCAGGCGCAGGTTTTCCTCCCGCATGTGCAGGCCCGTCAACCAATCACGGCAGAAGGCACGCCAGTAGGCGAACCACTCCAGGTCCGTTCCCGGTTCGCAGAAGAATTCCAGCTCCATCTGCTCAAACTCACGGGTGCGGAAGGTGAAGTTGCCCGGGGTGATCTCATTGCGGAAGGATTTGCCGATCTGGCAAACGCCGAAGGGCAGCTTCCGGCGAGTCGTCCGCTGGATGTTATTGAAGTTGACGAAAATGCCCTGGGCCGTTTCCGGGCGCAGATAGACGGTGTTCTTCGCGTCCTCCGTGACACCCTGGAAGGTCTTGAACATCAGGTTGAACTGGCGGATGTCCGTAAAATCATGCTTGCCGCAGGTGGGGCAGGGGATCTGCTTTTCTTCGATGAAGTCTGCCATTTCCTGCTGGCTGAAGGCGTCGATGGGCTTCGGCAGGGTGATGTTTTCGCCCTGGCAGAAGTCTTCGATCAGCTTATCGGCGCGGAAACGCTCCTTGCAGGACTTACAGTCCATCAGCGGGTCGGAAAAGCCGCCCAGGTGGCCAGAGGCGACCCAGGTCTGCGGGTTCATCAAAATAGCGGAGTCCTGCCCGACGTTGTACGGGTTCTCCTGCACGAATTTCTTCCACCATGCCTTTTTGACATTGTTTTTGAGCTCCACACCCAAGGGGCCGTAATCCCAGGTGTTGGCCAGGCCGCCGTAGATTTCGGAGCCGGAGAAGATAAAGCCGCGGCCTTTGCAA
>CAUBQU010000253.1 GCA_958438185.1 uncultured Oscillospiraceae bacterium | reverse complement strand
GGGCAGAAATTTTAGCAGCGGGGACGCTGGAAAGGGCGTCAATTTCGGGCTGCAGGAGGAAAAGACCGGCTAGAGGCAGGCACGCGGCTTGGCGGCGGCGCGCTTGAAAAGACGCGGCGGTGTCGAAGATGGTGCAGAAGACGGTGTCTTCTGTGCGGGCCAGCTTGTAATAGCAGCCCAGGGGGGCGTTGTAGAAAATACGGCCTGGCGGCTCTGCCAGCGCCGCTGCCAGCGCGGCAGGCGCAAGACGTTCCGGCGGCGCGGCGCTGCCTAGCTGGACGCGGCAGGCCACCGGGGCAAGGTCCAGCCAGCACGCACGGTTTGCGTATTTGGCGCAGGCGGTCTGCAGCGCGGCGAAAAACGCGCCGCCCCCGGGCTGCCAGGTAAGCACGCAGGCGGCGCCTGGCAGCAAAGAAGCGTAGGCCGCCGGGACGAGCAACGGCAGGTGCAGGGGCGTGAGCCTCGCCTGCAGCGCGGCCAAAAACCGGCAGGCAGTTTTTCCCGGCGGGTGCTCAAAGTCGGCATAGACGCCCCGGCAGCCCTGTAGGGCCATCTGGCCCAGAGCTGCGACGGCGCTTGCCGCATCTGGCGGGAGGGGGCGGCGGTCTGTGATGACCCAGAGAGCATCCGGCGCTGCGGGCTTGGCCCAGGGCGCGCCGGGGGCAGGCGGATCGACCGGCAGGGCAAGGTATGCCGCCGGGGGCGGCGTTTGGCCCGGCGGAACGACGATATATTCTCTCACGCCGCATCGCCTCCTTGCGTCCGGGCGGAAAATCTGTTATAATGCCCATGGCGACGTCTGCCGCCGGGCTGGCTCCCGGCCTGGTATCACCCTATGCGTCGCCGGGAGAGAATATGAGCCTTTCATTTTTGCCGCGCATCCTGGCGCGCACGGTCACGGACCTGTCGCCGCAGCTGCTCCGGCAGCGGGGCATTGCGCTGCTGATGCTGGATTTTGATAATACCATCGTCCCGTATACGACGGACGAGCCTACGGATGAGATGCTGGCCTGGCTGGCGGGCATGGCGGACGCCGGGATCCAGCTCTGTATCGTCTCCAACAGCAAAAAGCCCCGGGTCGTGGCGTTTGCGAAGCGTTACGGGCTGGACGTCATGACCCACGCCCACAAGCCTTCGACGAAGGTGCTGCGCGCCTGCATGGCCCGCTACGGCGTCGCGCCGGAGCATGCCGCCCTGGCGGGGGATCAGATCTATACGGATGTCCTAGGGGCAAACCGGGCGGGCGCTCTGCCGATTTTGGTGCAGGCAATCTGCAATCATACGATATGGCTCAAGCTGCGCCATGTGGCGGAGCAGCCGTTCATTCTTGCCGCGAAAGGAAGGAAATCACGATGCACGCGAATTTAAAGAAATTTCAGGAAAAACTGACTGGCCCGCAGCAGGCGCTGCTGCTGACCAGCCGCACGAACCGCTTCTACGGCATCGGTGCGGATATCGACGAATCCATGGCCGTCGTCTGCCAGGACGGCGTCAGCTTTTTTACCGACTCCCGCTATATTGAAGCCGCCCACCGTGCGCTGCCGGACTGCGACGTCCGCCAGACGGACCACACCCATAGCGCGCTGGATTATCTGCAGGCCCTCGTGGCGGAAAAGGGGATTACCCAGCTTGGCATCGAAGAGCAGTATATGACCGTCGCAGAGCATGAAAAGCTTGCAAAGCGGCTGGATATCGCGCTGTTTTTTGCCCAGCAAATGCTCGACAGCTGCCGCCATTCGAAGGAATCCTGGGAGCTGACCCGCATGGTCGAGGCCCAGCGCATTACCGACGCCGCCTTCACCCAGATTTGCGGCCAGATCGCCCCGGGGATGACGGAAAAGCAGCTCTATGCCAAGCTCATCGCCGCCCTGTATGAAAACGGCGCCGACGGCTTGGCCTTTGACCCGATCGTCGTCTCCGGCCCCAATACCAGTATGCCCCACGGCGTCGCTGGGCAGCGGCAGCTGCAGGCGGGGGATTTTATCACCATGGACTTTGGTGCAAAGTACCACGGCTACTGCGCAGATATGACCCGCACCGTCGCCCTGGGCCATGTGACGCCACAGATGCGGGAGGTCTACAGCACTGTGCTGCAGGCGCAGCTGACCGGTATCGCCGCGACCCACGCAGGGATGCCCGGCCGCGAGATCGACGCTGCGGCCCGCCAGGTGATCGTGGACGCCGGTTACGGCGCGTACTTCGGCCACGGCTACGGCCATAGCCTGGGCATTGAAATTCATGAAGCGCCCAACTGCAGCCCCAGCTATGCGGGCAATATCCCGGCGGGCGCGGTTTGCTCCGCCGAGCCGGGGATCTATCTGCCCGGCCAATTCGGCGTTCGCATCGAGGATGTCGTCATTGTGGAGGAAACTGGCTGCAAGGATATCACAAAAAGCCCGAAAGAGCTGATTATTTTGTGAGAAATGCTTGCAATCGTACGGGTGATGTAGTAAAATAAAAAGAGATATTGTGCTCAAGAAGGGCGAAACTACACATTGTACACATTGGAGGAATAGATATGGCAACAATTACCGCAGGTGAGTTTAGAAACGGTAAGACCTTTGAGATGGATGGCAAGATTTTCCAGGTCGTGGAATTTCAGCATGTAAAGCCCGGCAAGGGCGCAGCCTTTGTCCGCACCAAGATGCGCAACATCATCACCGGCGGCGTGACGGAGACTTCCTTCAACCCGACTGCAAAGTTTGAAGAAGCTTTCATCGAGCGCAAGAAGATGGAATACAGCTACAACGAC
>CAUBQU010000252.1 GCA_958438185.1 uncultured Oscillospiraceae bacterium | reverse complement strand
GTATATAACAGTAGAACATACAAGGGGTGAGTACAAATGGAGTTTGCGTTTGAAGAAAAGACGGTTTCTCATTTACAGCTGCTGGCCGAGGAGTGGCTGCGCCAGGAGGAGACGGCGGAGCTCATCGTGCCGGACTCGGAGCCGGACGCGGCGGAGATCCTGGAATGCTTCGCCAGCTGCGTCGTGCGCAGCAAGGAGTGCCAGGCGGGCAGCGTCCTGATCTCCGGCGGCATCCAGGCCAGCCTGCTCTATCTGGCCGGGGAGGAGACGACGCCCCGGCTGCTGGAGACGTATCTGCCGTTCTCCATCAAAAAGGAGATCTCCGGCTGCGAGGCGTCGGACCTGGCGCAGCTGCAGTGCCGCGTGACCCACGCCGATGGCCGCGTCCTCAACTCCCGGAAGCTGCTGGTGCGGGTCGAGATCGGGTGCGATCTGCATCTCTACCGCCCGGCGGCGGAGACGATCTACACGCCCGACGCGCCGGACCCGCATCTGCAGCTGCACCGCCGCCAATACCCGCTGCTGTTGGACCTGGAGGCAGGGGAGAAGCTCTTTGCCATGGAGGAGGAGCCGGAGCTGCCCGCCGGGCGGCCGGACCCGGTCCGCGTCCTGTTCGCCCGGGCCCAGCCCAGCGTGACGGAGACGCGCCTGGCTGGCAGCCGCATGGTCTGCAAGGGCGTCGTCAGCCTGCAGATCCTCTATGAGGCGGCGGAGGGACAGGTGACCCGCTGGGACTGCCAGCTGCCCTTCTCCCAATTCATCGACCTGGCTGGGAGCTATGAGGAGGAGACCTGCGCCCTGCAGCTCCAGCTGGCCGGCTGCGAGGTCTCCGGCGGGCAGAACGGCGAGCGCCGCTTTTCCTGTGACCTGATGCTCCTGGCCCAGTGCATGGTCCGGGGCTACCGGACGCTGGAGATCGTCGACGACGCCTACTGGCTGGGCGGCAGTATGCAGGCGAAGGTCTCGCCCTGCAGCATCCGCTGCCAGCTGGACCAGCAGCAGCTGAGCCAGACGGTCTATCTCGAGGTCCCGGCCCAGATGTATCTCGTCCACGACGCCCAGGTCCTGGTGGGCAGGCCCGAGGTCAGCCAGCGCGATGGGCGCACGGAAATCCGGGTGCCGGTGGCCGTCAGCCTCTGCGGGGCGGATACCGCCGGGCATCTGTGCGGCGGCAGCGCCCAGGGCGCGGCGGAGTTTTCCCAGGCGGCGTCGAACCTGAGCCACTGCAGCTGCGCCGCCTGCGTCACCGGCGAGGTCTTCGCGACCCCCGGGGCCGACCGGGTGCAGGTCCGCTTTGATCTGACGCTGCAGTGCCAGTGGCACGCCCTTTGCAGCTTCGAGTCCATCTCTGGCGGCGTCGTGCAGGCACGCGAGGAGATGCCGGACCGCCCGTCCGTCATTCTCCGGACCCTGGAGCGGGACACCAGCGTCTGGGACATCGCCAAGGCCTGCAACACGACCCAGGAGCGGCTGACGAAGGCCAACGAGCTGCAGGAGGACGTCGTCCCCGCCGGGACGCTGCTGCTCCTGCCCCTGGCCTGAATAGAGGAGGCACACTATGACAAGCGCAACGATCTATCAGGAGATTGCCCAGCGCACCGGCGGCGACATTTATCTCGGCGTCGTCGGCCCGGTGCGGACGGGGAAATCCACCCTCATCAAGCGATTTTTAGAGCAGCTGGTGCTGCCCAATATCGACGACCCCTATCGCCGCCAGCGGGCCCAGGATGAGCTGCCCCAGAGCGGCTCCGGCAAGACGATCATGACCGCTGAGCCGAAATTTATCCCCGAGGAGGCCGTCACTGTCAGCCCCGACGGCACGGCGCAGCTTTCCGTCCGCATGATCGACAGCGTGGGCTATCTCATCCCCAACGCCGCCGGGGCGACGGAGGACGGCCAGACCCGCATGGTCACGACCCCCTGGGCAGATCACGAGATCCCCCTGACGGAGGCCGCCGAGCTGGGGACGAAGAAGGTCATCGCCGAGCACTGCACCGCCGGGATCGTCGTCACGACCGACGGCAGCGTCACAGACTTCGACCGGGCCGATTATGTGGAGGCCGAGCGCCGCGCCATCACGGACCTGCAGGCCACGGGCAAGCCCTTCGTCGTTATCATCAACTCCGCCGCGCCGGAGGGCAGCGAGGCCCAGACCCTGTGCCAGCACCTGACGGCGGAATACCACGCTGTCTGCCTGTGCATGAACTGCATGACGATGGAGCTGCCCCAGATTCAGGCGCTGCTGCAGACGCTGCTCTATGCCTTCCCGGTCTCGGAGCTGCAATTCTTCCTGCCCGGCTGGTTTAACGCCCTGGAGCTGGAGCACAGCATGAAGCGCGCCCTGTACGACGCCATGCGCGGCCTTGCCGGGGAGATCAGCCGCATCAGCCAGGCAGAGCCCGCCTTGCAGGAGCTGCTGCAGCTGCCCTCCGTCCAGGCTTGCCGCATCCGGTCCATCGACCTGGGGCGGGGCGTCGTCACCTGTGAGCTGCAATGCCCCGAGGCGCTGTTTTACCAGGTCCTGGGGGAGAAATCCGGCTTTGCCATTGAAAACGACGCCCAGCTGATGCAGCTTTTGGAGGACCTTGCCAAGACGAAGGCCGCCTATGACAAGGTCGCCGACGCCCTGGAGCAGGTCCAGGCCACGGGCTACGGCGTCGTCATGCCGACGGCGGAGGAGATGGAGCTGCAGCCGCCGGAGATCGTCCGCAAGGGCGGTAGCTACGCCGTCCGCATCAAGGCTAGCGCCCCGTCCATCCATATGC
>CAUBQU010000251.1 GCA_958438185.1 uncultured Oscillospiraceae bacterium | reverse complement strand
TATTGATACAGGGAGTGGAGCCGAGGGTCAGTTGATTTCGTCGACGCGGTGGCAGGCGACGAAGTGACCGGGGGCGGCTTCCTTGAATTCCGGCGTCTTGCGGGCACAGCGCTCGCAGGCATAGGCGCAGCGGGTGCGGAAGGGGCAGCCGGAGGGGGCGTTCAGCGGGCTGGGGATATCCCCGTTCAGGACGATGCGCTGGTTGGCCCGGGCGATCTTGGGATCGGGCACCGGGACGGCCGAGAGCAGCGACTTGGAATAGGGGTGCAGCGGGTGCTGATAAATTTCCGCCGCGTCGGCAAGCTCGACCATTTTGCCCAGGTACATGACCGCGATGCGGTCGCTGATGTGCCGGACGACGAGCAGGTCGTGGGCGATGAAGAGGTATGTGAGGCCCAGGCGCTCCTGGAGCTCCTCAAACATATTGATGACCTGGGCCTGGATGGAGACGTCCAGCGCGGAGACGGGCTCGTCGCAGACAATGAAGTCCGGATTGACCGCCAGGGCGCGGGCGATGCCGATGCGCTGGCGCTGGCCGCCGGAAAATTCGTGGGCGTAGCGGGCGGCGTGCTCGCTGTTCAGGCCGACGTAGCGCATGAGCTCTAAGATGCGGTCCTGCCGCTCCTGCTTGGATTGATAGAGCTTGTGCACATCCAGAGGTTCGCCGATGATATCGGCGACGGTCATGCGGGGGTTCAGAGACGAATACGGGTCCTGGAAGACCATGGTGGCCTTCTTGCGGAAATTGTGGATATTGGCTTTCGTTTCGATCTTCTTGCCGTCATACCAGATCTCGCCCGCGGTGGGCTTATAGAGATGCAGGATCGTGCGGCCGACGGTCGTTTTCCCGCAGCCGGATTCGCCGACGAGGCCCAAGGTCTCGCCCTTGTTGATGGTGAAGGAGACGCCATCGACGGCCTTGAGGGGCTTGGACTTGAACATCCCCATGCTGATATTGAAATACTCCTTGAGGTCCTTGACCTCGATCAGAGGCTGATTGGTGCCGTTATGCATCGCCCTCACCGCCTTTCTCCCCTTCTGCGTTCTGGTCCAGGGTAATGGAGCCGTCCTCGACGCCGGATTTGACATTCATCCAGCAGGCGGCCTGGTGCGCCGCGTTGATCTCCATCCGCGGGCACGGCTGGCGCATACAGACCTTCATCGCCGCGTCGCACCGGGGCGCGAAGGCGCAGCCGGCGGGCATGTTTAAAAGGTCGATGGGGGTGCCGGTGATGGGCTGGAGCTTCGTCCCGGCGGTGTCAGCGGTCGGGATGGAGCGGAGCAGGCCCTTGGTGTACTCGTGGCGGGGGTTGTAGAAAATTTCGTCCGCCGTCCCCTGTTCGCAGATGCCGCCGGCGTACATGACGATGACCTCGTCACACAGCTGGGCGACGACGCCGAGATCGTGGGTGATCATGATGATGGCCATCCCCAGCTCCTGCTGGAGGGACTTCATGAGTTCCAAAATCTGGGCCTGGATCGTGACGTCGAGGGCCGTCGTCGGCTCGTCGGCGATGAGGATATCGGGCTCGCAGGCCAGGGCCATGGCGATCATGACGCGCTGGCGCATACCGCCGGAAAATTCGTGGGGGTACTGCTTCATGCGCTTTTCCGGCTCGTTGACATTGACGAGGCGGAGCATTTCGACGGCGCGGTCACACGCCTGCTTTTTGTTGCGGTTCGTATGCAGGAGGATGGCTTCCATGAGCTGGCGGCCGATGGTGTACGTCGGGTTCAGAGACGTCATCGGGTCCTGGAAAATAATCGAAATTTTATTGCCGCGAATTTCCTTCATGCCGCGCTCGCCGATGCCGACCAGCTCTTTGCCGTCAAAGAGGATGGTGCCGCCGGTGATCTTGCCGGTGGAGGCGAGAATTTGCATGATGGAATAGGCCGTGACGGATTTGCCGGAGCCGGACTCGCCGACGATGCCCAGGACCTTGCCCCGGTCGAGGGTGAAGCTGATGCCGTTGACGGCTTTGACTTCGCCTGCGTCGGTGAAGAAGGAGGTGTGGAGGTCTTTTACTTCTAACAATGCCATAGTGCGCGCCTCCTTAACTATTGAGCTTCGGGTCAAAGGCATCCCGCAGGCCGTCGCCGAAGAGGTTCAGAGACAGCACGATCAGGGAGATCACAATGGCCGGAATGACAAGGCGGTACGGATAGGAGCTCAGGCCGTTCAGCGCCTCCGACGCCAGGGAGCCCAGCGACGGCATGGGGGCGTTGACGCCCAGGCCCAGGAAGGACAGGTAGCTCTCGGTGAAGATCGCGTTGGGAATCTGCAGAGCCGTCGAGATGATGACGACGCTGATGGAGTTGGGCAGCAGGTGCCGCCGGATGATGCGCGAGCCCTTGGCGCCGGTGGCCTGGGCGGCCAGGACGTACTCCTGCTCCTTCAGAGACAGGATCTGCCCGCGGATGAGCCGGGCCATGGAGACCCAGTATAAAAGCGCAAAGACGATGAAGAGGCTGACGATGTTCGCGCCGAGCTTGGCGAAGATCGTCCCCTCCAGCGCCGTGCCGATGGAGACATTCAGGACCGAGGCCAGGAGGATGACCATCAGCATATCCGGCAGGGAGTAGATGATATCGACGATGCGCATGATGATTAAGTCGACCTTCCCGCCGCAGTAGCCTGCGATGGAGCCGATGAGCATGCCGATAATTAAGACGATGATACTTGCGAAGAAGCCGACGGCCAGGGAGATGCGGGTGCCGTAGACGACGCGGATGAAGTAGTCGCGGCCGGAGGAGTCAGTCCCGAAGAC
>CAUBQU010000250.1 GCA_958438185.1 uncultured Oscillospiraceae bacterium | reverse complement strand
CCCGATGACTTATTTGAGCCTGCTGCTTCTGCTTGGCACCTGGTTCTTCTTTTCTAAGACCCGGCCCGGCATCAATTTTATGGCCGTCGGCGAATATCCCCGGGCGGCAGAGACCATGGGCATCCATGTCAATCGGGTCAAGTATCTGGCCTCGGTGATTTGCGGCGCGCTGGCCGGGCTGGGCGGCGCATTCCTGACGACCTGCTACATGAGCACCTTTACCGAGGGCATGGTCACCGGCCGGGGCTTTATCGCTCTATCCGCTGTCATCTTCGGCGGCTGGACGCCCCTGGGCGTCTTCCTGGCGACGCTGCTGTTCGGCTTTGTCGACGCGCTGCAGCTGCGGCTGCAGGTGTTGCTGCAGCTGCCGTACCAGCTGCTGGCCATGCTGCCGTATCTTTGCACCTTTGCCGCCCTCGTCTTTATGCGGCAAAAGAGCAGCGGCCCCAAGGCCAACGGCCAGCCCTACGCCCGGGAGGGCTGCTGATCCCGTCCCATCAGGGGTGCGTATCCCCTACCACATAAAACAATATGGAGGAGATCACTATGAAAAAAATTGCATCACTTTTGCTCACCGCACTGCTCACCATCAGCCTGTTTACCGGCTGCGGGGACAATGCCGACCCTGGTTCCGCCTCTTCCGGCGGCACAGCGGGCAAAATCGCCTACATGACCAACGCCTCGATCAACGACGGCGGTTGGAACCAAGCCTGCTACGGCGGCATGGTCGAAGCCGCCAAGCAGTACAATTTTGAAACAGCTTACACGGAAAACATCGACAAAGCCGACTATGTCACGACCCTCAGCGACTACGCCAATATGGGCTTTGACCTGATCTTCGTCCCCGGCAACGAATATACCGATGCCATCCTGGAGGTCGCGCCCAACTATCCCGACGTGGGCTTTATGGTCCTCAACGGCGATATCTGCGGCGATAATTACATCTCCATCAAGGCGGACAATGTCCAAATGGGCTTTATGGCCGGGGTCGTCGCCGGGCTGCGGACGAAGACCAAGCACCTCGGCTACGTCGGCGCGGAGGAGATCACGACCTCCATCGACTGCCTGAACGGCTACGAGCAGGGCGCGCAGTACATTGACCCCGCCATTGACGTCGCTTCCGGCTACACCGGCTCCTGGACCGATTCAGCCAAGGGCAAGGAGATCGCCATCTCCATGATCTCGGCCAAGGATGTGGATGTCTTCTTCGGCAACGCCGGGCAGGTGGATGTCGGCGTCCGGGAGGGCGCAGCGGAGCATACGGACCGCTACGGCATCGCCCAGCCCTCGGACTGCCTGCAGGAGAACCCGGATCTGATCCTTACGAGCATCGTCACCGACAACGTCGCCCTCATCAGCCTGGGCCTGGAGGACTGGGTAAACGGCAGCTTTGGCGGCAAGGTTTACTCTGCCGGTGCCGCGGAAAAGGTCCTCTCCTACGGCGCCTTCGGCAACAACGCCAAGGAATTTGAAGCCCAGGCCATGGAGATCTACAACAAGCTGGCCGCCGGGGAGATCACCCTGACCCGCTGACTGACCCAACCGCCCAGTGCGGCGCACGCCGCACCGGCAGCCGAAAGGAGGCCCACGCTATGGCCGAGTGCCTGCTCCGGATGGAGCATATCACGAAAAAATTCGGCGTTTTCACCGCCAACCGGGACATCAGCCTGACCCTGCACGAAGGCGAGGTCCTGACACTTCTGGGGGAAAACGGCGCAGGCAAAAGCACGCTGATGAATGTTCTGTGCGGCCTGTACCACCCGACGGAGGGCAAGATTTTCCTCCGCGGCCAGGAGGTCCGCCTCACCTCCCCCGCTAGCGCTGTGCAGCGCGGGATCGGCATGGTCCACCAGCACTTTATGCTGGTGGAGGCTATGACGGTCTTCCAAAATATCATTCTGGGCCTGTCGCAGGAGCGCTCTGTTTTGATCCACGCGAGCAAGCTGCGGGCGCAGATCCAGGCGCTCTCAGAAAAATACGGCCTGGAGGTCTCTCTGGATCAGAAGATCACCGAGCTCTCCGTCGGCGCGCAGCAGCGGGTGGAGATCCTGAAAGCCCTCTGGCGCGGCGCGGAGATTCTGATTCTGGATGAGCCCACTGCCGTCCTGACAGATGAGGAGACCGAGGGGCTCTTTGCCATCATCCGCCGCCTGCAGCAGGAAGGGAAAGGCATTCTCTTCATCTCCCACAAGCTGCGGGAGGTCATGGCCATCAGCGACCGCATCCTCGTCCTGCGCCGGGGCGAAGCCGTGGCCGAGATCACGGATATGATCCAGGCCAACGAGCAAATGCTGGCCAGCACCATGGTCGGCAGTCAGGTCGAGACCTGCATCTATGAAAAATCTGCGCCGCAGGGCGCGCCGATCCTGGAGCTGCGCCAGATCTGCTACCAAGCCGCCTCCAAGCACAACGGGCTTGACCACGTGGACCTCGACCTGCACCCGGGCGAAATTTTGGGCATCGCCGGGGTCGATGGCAACGGCCAATCCCAGCTTGCCCAGGCCGTCACCGGGCTGCTGACGCCAGAGTCCGGCCAGATCCTATTCCACGGCCAGACCGTCACCCGGTTTGACCCGGGTTGCTTCATCCGCCGCCAGGTCGCCCACATTCCGGAGGACCGCAATCGGATGGGCCTGGCTGGCGCTATGTCCATCCAAGAGAATTTAATGATGAAGCTGCTGCCCGGCGACCGGCGCGTCCGTTGGCGCGGCTGGGGCCTGAACCGGCGCGCCATCGCCCGCTATGCCGAAACGATGCGGGAAAAATACGACATCCGCTGCCAC
>CAUBQU010000249.1 GCA_958438185.1 uncultured Oscillospiraceae bacterium | reverse complement strand
CTACTTCATATTGCACAGCGCGGTCGATCTGCTTCGCGCTATCCTGATATTTTTTACCTCTAAACAATGTTATATCCTCCTTGAAGTGGTGATGCGGAATAATCCTCCCACATTTGTGAGGTAAGACTGCGCAGTCTAATTACCTCGGCAGATGATCCATCAGTCTACGACCGTGATACCCATGGAGCGGGCGGTGCCTGCGATCTGGCTCATAGCGGCCTCGATCGTAGCAGCCGTCAGGTCGGGCATTTTGCGCTCTGCAATCTCGCGGACCTGGGCGCTGGTGATGCTGGCGACCTTTTCCTTGTTGGGAACGCCGGAGCCCTTTTCCACACCGGCTGCCTTGAGGATCAGCAGGGGGGCCGGGGGCGTCTTCGTGATGAAGGAGAAGCTGCGATCTGCATATACCGTGATAACGACCGGGATCTTGAAGCCGACCTGGTCCTTGGTACGTTCATTGAATTCTTTGATAAACTGCGCGATATTGACACCGTGCTGGCCCAGAGCCGGGCCTACCGGGGGCGCTGCCGTTGCCTTTGCCGCCGGGATCTGGAGTTTAATATAACCAGTAACTTTCTGTGCCATGAAAAAGCACCTCCTGAATGAAATGTGGTAATACGCCGCGGCGTATTTCTGGCGGGGAATCGCTCCCCTCCCACGTTCTGATCGAAAGCGATCTTACTGAGAAACAACCTCGACCTGATCGAGCTCCAGCTCGACAGGCGTCTCGCGGCCGAACATGGAAACGACCACGCGAACCTTATTTTTGTCGATATCCAGTGCATCGACAACACCGACAAAGGAAGTCAGCGGGCCGTCCGTAATCGTGACGGAATCGCCGACATCGTAGGCAACGACAACCTCGTGCTTGTCCACGCCCAGGCCCTCGACCTCTTCCGCTGTCAGCGGCGTCGGTTTCGTGCCGGAGCCGACAAAGCCAGTTACGCCGCGGACGTTCTTGATGATATACCAGCTCTCGTCGGTCATCACCATTTTCACCAGCACATAGCCGGGGAACACCTTGCGGTCATACGTCTTCGGGCCGTTATCCGTGATCTCTGTGACGGTCTCCATCGGGATGGAGACAACGTGGATCAGGTCCTGCAGCTGCCGTGTCTCAATTGTCTTTTCAATTGTGGCCTTTACTGTGTTCTCATACCCGGAATAGGTGTGGACCACATACCACTTTGCACTTTCGGCCATAGGGCGTTACCCCTGCACCAGCGATACGATCCCTTTGACAGCCAAGCCGCCAACGGCATCGAGCACCCAAACACAGACGCCAACGACGAGCACGCACAGTAGGACTACCAGCGTGTTGTTGACCATCTGCTTCGGCGTGGGGTACACGACCTTCTTCAGCTCGCTCTTGGTATCCCGGAAAAACTTCCCGATCGCGCCAAACTTGCGAACCCAAAAATTACCTTTTTTTGCGCCCTTTGCCGGAACCTTCTTTTCTTCTGCCATTGCATTCATCCTTTCCGAGTCAGACGCAACTCATCACTTCGTCTCAGTATGAACCGTGTGCTTTCTGCAGAATCTGCAGTACTTTTTCATTTCCAGACGATCCGGGTCGTTCTTCTTGTTCTTCATGGTGTTGTAGTTTCTCTGCTTGCACTCGGAACATCTCAACGTGATCTTTACTCGCATTTCGGCACCTCCTTAAAAATTTGCCTCCCTGTATTGCGCCGGCTATCAAAAATTTAGCGGCCCCAGCCTGGGCCGGGCCCTTCCGGCGCTGAAAAAGCGCGCAAAAAAACAGCCTTTTTCACAGGTAAAATTATTCTATCATAAACGAAAGAGCGGGTCAACAAAAATTTTCGGATTTTTGCAGTTTTTCTTGCGCTCATTTCGCTGCACAAAAGGCTGGATGCAGCACCGGTGTCTGCGGCGCGGCGCAGCAGACGGAAATCGTCAGCGCCCCCGCCGTCAAGGTCCGGAACCAGAGGTCCGACCCGGCCAAATACGCGGCGGCGCCGTCCAGCGTGAAGCGCCACTGGTTGGGAAAGCCGATGACGCCGCGGCCTGTATATTTGCCATACGCCTCTTTCAACGTCCAAAACCGCAGAAAAGCCGCCGTGGGATCCGGCGCGGCGCGGCACACGGCTAGCTCCTCCGGGGCCAGGCAGCGCTCCATCAGCCGGGGCCGGACTAGCCGGGGCGCTTCGGCATCCAAACCCACTGGTGCATCAGCGATGGCGCACAGCGCGGCGCTGCCGGTATGGGTGATCGACAGCGCATAGCAAGACCCGTCAAAATACGGCTGGCCCGACGCCTTCCGGCAGACCGGCGGGGCCTCCTCGCCAAATAAATACGCATAGGCCCGCCGGGCCAGCGCCCGGGCGTCGGCCGATTGGCGCTGCGGCGTGGTCTCTATCTCAAAAATATGCAGCATCGGCTGCGCCCCCTTCCGGTTCCGGCCTATCCCATCGCGCCGCCTGGTGCGGCAGCTGCAAAAGAAAAAAGGCTGCCGCAGAGCACGGCAGCCTTTTTAAATTCATGAATTAGCCCTGTGCCTTCATCTTTGCAAAGCATTCGCTGCAGTAGACAGCACGGTCCGTCTTCGGCTCGAAGGGGACGCGCGCTTCGCCGCCGCACGCTGCGCAGGTAGCCGTAAAGTATTCCCGGGGGCCGCGCGCTGCATTCTTGCGGGCGCCGCGGCAAGCCTTGCAGCGCTGGGGCTCATTCTGGAAGCCGCGCTCTGCGTAGAATTCCTGCTCGCCTGCGGAGAAAACAAATTCCGCGCCGCATTCTTTGCATACTAAAGTCTTGTCTTCGTACATGA
>CAUBQU010000248.1 GCA_958438185.1 uncultured Oscillospiraceae bacterium | reverse complement strand
GCGGAAATATCAGCCTGCGGCCGCTGGACCGGCGGGGGAATCACGCCAAGCTTGCCAGCTATCTCATCAAGGAATCCCGCAGCACGCTGGCGCGGCTGGCGGAGCTGGGACGCCGCGGTAAGCGATTCTCCTGCAGCCGGAAGCTCGTGATCCCACAGCCGCGCTATCAGCGGGTCGAGGCAAATCACTGGACAGAGCATCCGCGGCCGCGCAAGGGGGCGTATCTCTACAAGTGGGACGACGGACAGACGGTCTGCACGGGCTTCGACGACCGAGGGATGGAGTGGCAGGAATATTTTGAAATTTACGCAGAGGGGGTGCAGCTATGCTTGTGAAATGCGCATATTGCGGGAAGAAGTTTCAAGCGGTCGAGGCGTGGGCCTATCGCACAAGCTGGAAGGGGGCACAGAAATACTTCTGCCGATGGGACCACCTGCGGGCGTTCGAGCGATGGCGCGAGAATGCACCGCGCAAGGGGGCGAAGGCAGTACAATGCCTGGAGACGGGAGAGGTCTACCCGTCTGCGGCCGCGGCGGCGGAGGCGATCGGCGCGGGCTATACGGATCTGACGCGCGCCGCCCGGACAGGGTGCGTCTGCCGGGGGAGGCACTGGCGCTATGCGGAGGGGGGAGCATGAGCAACTACCGGGAGGACGGCATACGCTGCCCGTTTTATCAAAGCCACCGGGAGGTGCAGCGCGGGCGGGAGATCCGCTGCGAGGGACTCACGGAAAGCGGGTACCTGACGCAGGTATTCCGGAATGGGCGGCAGAGAAACCTGCACATGAAAGCGTTCTGCGAGGGGCGCTATGAGCGCTGCGAAATTTACCGCGCGGTGTGCGAGGCGAAATATGGCGAGGAATAGGCAAAGGCCCTGGCGGGAAGTCCGCCGGGGCCTTTTTGTGCTCTGCGCGGCAAAGCGACGCGGCGGGGTGCGGTGACATTGGCGGCGGAAATGTGATAGCGTAAAAGAAAAAAGGGGCGATTGGGCGTGGCGGCGGATTGGAAAAAAATCAAGACGGCGTATATCACAGGCGACGAGAGCTACCGGGCGCTGGCGGCGCGCTTTGACGTGCCGTTCCGGACGATTGCGGACCGTGCCAAAAAAGAGGGCTGGGTCGCCCGTAGGGCGAAGCACCGGGAACGGATCGTCACACGGGCGTGCCGGGCGGAGGAGAAAAACGAGGGGCAGAAGCTGGCCCGGATGTGCCGCGTGGCGGATAAGCTGACGGGGATCCTGGAGCGGGCTTCGGACGAGGCATATTTTTTCGAGCGGGTGCCGGTGACGGACGACAAGGGGCGGCCGGTGCTGGATGCGAAGGGAAAGCCCAAGACGATGGAGACGGTGAACGCCCGGGAATTTCGGGCGCTGGTGGCTGCGACGCGGGATATGGTGGAGATCGTGCGGAACGTCTACGAAATCCCGATGCAGGGGCAGACGGCGCAGACGGTGGAGGTAAAGCTGGAAGGAGATGCACATGAATTTGCGGAGTGACGACACATGGCGACGCTGACGATTGGCGAGCCGAACGAGAAGCAGCGGGCATTTTTGCTGGCCCGGGAGAAATACATCGCCTTCGGCGGCGCGCGGGGCGGCGGGAAAAGCTGGGCGGTGCGCGTCAAGGCGGCGCTGCTCTGCCTGCGATACCCGGGCATTAAGACGCTGATCGTCCGAAAGACCTACAAGGAGCTGCAAAACAACCACATTGAGCAGCTGCGGGGGATGCTGCACGGGATCGCGCGGTACAACAAATCGGACAAGCTATTCACCTTCTGCAACGGCAGCACCATCGCCTTTGGCTACTGCGCCTGCGACAGCGATATGGACCAGTACCAGGGCGCGGAGTATGACGTGGTATTCCTGGACGAGGCGACGCAGCTGGACGAGATGTGGATCCGCAAGATCACGGCGTGCGTGCGCGGCGTCAACGACTTTCCGAAGCGGGTCTATTACACCTGCAACCCGGGCGGCCGGGGGCACGGGTATATCAAGCGGCTATTCATTGACCGGCAATTTGAGCCCGACGAGACACCGGAGGAATACCGCTTCATCCAGGCGCTGGCGACGGACAACAAGGCGCTGATGGCACAGCAGCCGGATTATATCAAGCAGCTGCAGGCGCTGCCGCCAAAGCTGCGGCAGGCCTGGCTCTATGGCGCGTGGGATATCTTCGAGGGGCAATTCTTCGAGGAATTCCGCCGGGAGCCAAGCCGGGCGGACATCGAGGCCAGCGGATGCAGCAGGGAGCAGCTGATTCAGGCCAGGCGGTGGACGCACGTGATTCCGGGCTTTGCGCCGCCGGTGGGGTGGACGATCTACCGCAGCTTTGACTTTGGCTATGCGAAGCCCTTCTCCTGCGCGTGGTGGGCCGTGGACTACGACGGGCGGCTTTACCGGATGCTGGAGCTTTACGGCTGCCAGCGGGACAAGAGCGGCGCGGACATCGCCAACGAGGGGGTGAAGTGGGACCCGGATAAAATCTTCGCGAGAATCCACGAGGTGGAGGCAAGTCACCCGTGGCTGCAGGGACAGAGAATCAACGGCGTAGCGGATCCAAGCATTTGGGACGCGAGCCGGGGCGAGAGCATTGCGGAGGCAGCGGCCCGGCACGGGGTCTACTTCACGCCGGGCGACAACCACCGGATTGCGGGCTGGATGCAGTGCCACTACCGGCTGGCATTTGATGAAAACGGCATTCCGATGTTGTATGTCTTCGACTGCTGCACGGCATTTATCCGAACGGTGCCGCTGCTGATCTACGACGAGCACAACCCGGAGGACCTGG
>CAUBQU010000247.1 GCA_958438185.1 uncultured Oscillospiraceae bacterium | reverse complement strand
CCAAACGGGAGAAATCAACGCTGCGCGTGCAGTGATTTGAATCAAACAGGGTTTCCAATATAAAATCCCATGCGAAAATGGCGTAAAAATGGCGTAGTAGCCGAAAAGCCAAAACCCGAAAACCCTTGCAAATCAAGGAAAAATCGAAGGAGAATGAGTATATATGAAATTAGGTATCGTCGGGCTGCCGAATGTGGGGAAGTCTACTTTGTTTAATGCGATCACCAATGCCGGGGTCCCGGCGGATAACTATGCGTTTTGTACCATCGACCCGAATGTGGGGATGGTCGCGGTGCCGGACAAGCGGCTGGAGTGGCTGCGGGATCAGTACCAGCCGAAGAAATTTACCCCGGCGGTCATCGAATTTGTCGATATCGCGGGGCTGGTCAAGGGCGCGAGCCAGGGCGAGGGGCTGGGGAATAAATTCCTCTCCAACATCCGCAATACCGATGCCATCGTCCATGTCGTCCGCTGCTTTGATAATGCGAATGTGACCCACGTCGAGGGCAGCACGGATCCGCTGCGGGATATTGATATCATCAACTTGGAGCTCATTATGGCAGACCTGGAAATGATCGACCGGCGGCTCGAGAAGGCGCAGAAAGGCCTCAAGAGCGGCAATAAGAGCTTCCAGAAGGAGCTGGATGTCTTCGGCGCGCTGAAGGAGCATATGAGCGGCGGCAAGCTGGCCCGGACCTTTGACGGCAGCCCGGAGGAGCTGGCCCTCATCGCCACCTCGGACCTGCTGACGCTGAAAAAGACGATCTACGCCGCCAACCTCTCGGAGGACGACGTCGCCGCGCCGGAGTCTGTCGCCTATTTCCGCCAGGTGGCGGAGCTGGCGGCGGAGGAGGGGAGCCAGGTGCTGCCCATCTGCGCAAAGCTGGAGGCGGACATTGCCGAGCTGGACGACCCGGAGGAAAAGGCGATGTTTATGGAGGAGCTGGGCCTGCAGACCTCGGGCTTGGACTTGCTCATCCAGCGGAGCTACGCGCTGCTGGGGCTGATCTCCTTCCTGACGGCGGGCAGCGACGAATGCCGCGCCTGGACGATCCGCAAGGGGACGAAGGCACCCCAGGCGGCGGGCAAGATCCACACGGACTTTGAGCGGGGCTTTATCCGCGCCGAGGTCGTCGCCTTTGACGATCTGCAGGCGTGCCAGACCCTGGCCGCGGCCCGGGCCAAGGGCCTGCTCCGCAGCGAAGGCAAGGAGTACGTCATGCAGGACGGCGACGTGGTCAACTTCCTGTTTAATGTTTGATCGCTGCGCTTTACTGGCTGACGCGGCGAAATACGATAAGAACAAAACGCAGGCGCTCTGGAATGGCCAGAGCACCTGCGTTCTATCTTATCTATATTATGTATCCTTCAATCAATATCCCGCTGGACTTCGATGGGCTCTTCCAGGCGGGCGGGTTCTTTCAGAAGGCGGCGGAAGTATTTCAGGGCTTCGGCGTAGTAGAAGCCGTCGACGGTGCGCTCGTCTAAATTGAAGGTGTAATCGACATAGCGGCGTACGGCGAGGGTGCCGTCCTGCTGCGGCTCCAGGACC
The DNA here is from genome assembly GCA_958438185.1 of uncultured Oscillospiraceae bacterium. Taxonomy (GTDB): domain Bacteria; phylum Bacillota; class Clostridia; order Oscillospirales; family Oscillospiraceae; genus SVMC01. The sequence continues at coordinate 1,234 of CAUBQU010000247.1, read as the reverse complement.
CGGCGCTTGCAGCCGAAGGCACAGAACACCGGCAGATTGCCGAAGTCGTAGAGGTGGTGGAACACCGGCGGGATCCCCAGAGAGCCCATGGAGGTGAAGAAGATCGAGCCGTGGAACGGGCTGACCTCCAGCAGGACCTTGGGCAGTAGGCCGAAATAGTCCAGCGTTTTCAGGAACCAGACGGTGAATTTCAAAAAGACGCCGGGGATGGTCGACAGGGCGCCAGCGACGCGGTCGAAGAAGCTGTCCGCCGCTTCGTTTTGTGCTTCAGCGACGGCGCTGCGGAATTTGTGATAGATCTCCTCGACGGTATCGGACGGGGTCAGGTGCAGCTTGATGATCGTATCCGGCGCGTCGGCCCGCATCTCCTTTTTGACGACCATGCAGACCTGGATATCATTGCCCCGGGCATAGACCTTCTGACCGGAGAGGAAACGGTTGCAGCCCGGATAGCGGGCGATGCAGCGGACGTAGGCCGCCATGATCGCCTCCGTGATGCCGAAGCCGGGCAGACCGGCCTTGCGCTTTTCCCGGATGTAGCGCTCCAGGGCGGTGATCTCGATGCTGTCGCGCATAAGATTCGAGGCGCCGTTGCGGTTTGGCATGATGTAAGTCGTGACCTGGGCCATGGGGGAGAGGGTGCGCAGGCGGCGGCCGTCGCTGCGGTCGCCCCAGGTGGGGTGATACAGGCTGTCCGTATGGGTGCGGATGGCAAGGCAGGTGAAGAAGACGCCCAGGGAGAACATCAGGTCTGGGATCTTCATCAGGTATTGCAGCGGGGAGACTCCGGCGAGATAAAATGCCTTGGTCTCGTACGCAAAGTACGCGCTGACGCCCAGGAAAACGACCCAGAGCAGAGCGACCCGGCGGTAGTACCCCGCAGTGACCTGCCGGTACAGGACCCAGAGCGCCAGATAGACGATCCAGTGGACCAGCACGAACTGCAGGTGCATCCCGGAGGCCAGCGTATGCTGGGCGAGATAGATCACGATCAAAAACAGGGGGAAGGCAGTCCGGTAGAAATGCTCTTTCCCATCAAACAGAAGGATCGCGGCGTAAAGCAGCGTCGCTATGACCGGCAGGGCGATCTGGAACCACACCGTCGTTGTATCTGCCCCTTTCTCGCAGAAATATGCGATGCGGAAGCCTGCCGAGCAGACAAATAGCAAAGCCGCGAGCCAGATCAGCACGTCTTTCGCGCTGACGTAATAATTTGCTCTTTTCTCCATAGGAC
>CAUBQU010000246.1 GCA_958438185.1 uncultured Oscillospiraceae bacterium | reverse complement strand
GCCTATGCACTGTCCCCCGCACCACTATATCATGCCCGCCACGCTTCTGACCGTCGTCGCCCGTAAGACCGGCGAGCCGGAGGACCTCTTCCGGGAGCAGCTGGCAGAGTGCAAAGACCGGGCGCTGAACGTCCTGGCCGGGTTCTGCGGCTGGTACGGCGACTGCGGCGCCGCCGTCGGCATCGGCATTTTTATGAGCGTCTTTACAAATGCAGATCCCCACGTCCAGGACTACTGGGCCGACTGCAACCGCGCCACCGGCCAGGCCCTGCTGAAGATCGCCGAGGTCGACGGGCCCCGCTGCTGCAAGCGTAACAGCTTTATTTCCCTGCAGAGCGCCGTCGCGTCCATCGAAAAGTCCCTGGGCCTGCAGCTGGCGGACCCGGGCAAGATCGTCTGTAAATATCATGAGGAAAATCCGGAGTGCAAGAAAAACGCATGTCCGTTCTATCCAGAGGAGGCATAAATCATGGCGGAAACGCGCATAGAGATCCGCGTCCCCGAGCGGGAATATCCCCAGAACAAAGAGGGCAAGGACTGCGATTGCATGAATCGCGAGTACCTGCTCAAGTATAAAAAGGGCGTGCTGCACTGGTGCAAGCAGCCCGGCGATGCCGTCGCAGCAGGGGAGTGTCTCTGCGAGGCGGAGATCGAGAAGAAGATTTTTGAAGTTCCGGCCCCGGCGGCAGGCGTGTTAGAGTCGTGCTGCGTGGCCGAAGAGGCGGAATTTAAGTGCAGTCAGGTCCTTGGGTACCTGCTTTGCCATGAGTAAGCGGCTGCTGATCGTCGGCGGCGGCCCGGCAGGCTGCGCCGCCGCTTTGAAAGCAGCCCAGGCAGGGCTGGAGGTCACGTTATATGAGCGGGGAGACCTCGGCGGCGTCTGCCTGCACGCAGGCTGCATCCCCGCCAAGGCGCTGCTCCAGGCCCCGCTAGAGCTGGATTGGCAGACGCTCACGGGGCAAATTCGGGAGAAGATCTCCCTGCTTGCGGGTGGCATGGCGCGCCGCCTGCACCGCGCCGGGGTGACGGTCCGCCGCGAGTGGGCCCAGCTGGACGCGCTGCCGGAATCGGATTACTATCTCCTGGCCCTGGGCAAGCCGCCCCGCCCGCTGCCCCAGGTCCCCGGGAAGACGCTTTACACCCCGGCAAATATCCTGCAGCTTGCGGCGCTGCCTCAGGAGCTTGCCATCTGCGGCGGCGGCGTGACCGGGGTGGAGTACGCCCAGATTTTTGCCGCCCGGGGCTGCCGGGTCAGCTTATATGAGCAGCAGCCGGAGATCCTGCCGGGCTTTTACGGCAGCGGCCTGCTGGCAGAGCGCTGCGAAGCGCTGGGCATCACGCTCCACTGCGGCGCAGCGGTCCGGCTGGACGAACTGCCGCAGAAGGCCATTTTTCTGGCAACTGGCAACGGCCCGCTGCTGCAATCGACGGGCGCTGCGTTGAAGGCGATCGGTGTCGAGGCCGGGCCCGGCGGCATCCGGATCGACAGCGAAGGCCGCACCTCCCGCCCCGATGTCTTTGCCGCCGGGGACTGCTCCGACAGCATGGCCACGGCCTACGAAGCGTCCGCGACAGCCCGGCGGGCCGTCGATGTGATGCTGGGCCGCCCGGTCAAGCCCCGGGGCGCATCCCTCGCCGTCGTCTGCGGGGCCTATGATCTGGTCAATGTCGGCGCATCAGACGGCCTGGCCGTCGAGGTGCCGCTGCAATACAACGGCTACGCCTTCCTGCACGACCGGATGGACGGCGCCGTCCGCCTGGTGTGCGACCCGGCCAGCGGCGCGCTGACCGGCGCGCAGCTGTTTTTCCCCGGCGCGGCGGAGATCGCCTATTTCTTAGCGGCAGTCGTCGACGCCGGTCTGCCGGTCAACGCACTGGCCGGGGCCCTGTGTTTCCACCCGACGTACGCCGAGACCTTGCAGGAGGCGGCGGAGAAGCTCTATGATCTATTACGAGACAGCCAGCACGGACCCGCGCATTAACCTGGCGGCGGAGGACTATCTGCTGCACCAGGCCGGGGCGGAGGACGTCCTGTTTCTCTGGCAAAACGCCCCCAGCGTCATCATCGGCCGCAACCAGTGCGCGGCGCAGGAGGTCGATCTGGACCTGGCGCGGCAGTGGGGCGTTCCCGTCGTCCGGCGGGATACCGGCGGCGGTGCGGTGTATCACGACCTGGGGAATCTGAACTTCACGTTTTTGACGGCGGACCGCCCCGCCTTGGATTCGCCCTATGCGTCCTTCCTGACGCCGCTCATTGCGGTTCTGGCAAGCTTCGGCGTCGCGGCGGAATTCAATGGCCGCAACGACCTGTGCGTCCAAGGACGCAAGATCTCCGGCAGCGCGGCCCGGGTCCACGCCGGGCGGCTGCTGCACCACGGGACGTTGCTTGTGGCCAGTGACCTTGCCCCCATGACCCGCCTGCTGACCCCGCCGCAGGAGAAGCTCCGGCGAAACGGCGTGGCTTCCGTCCAAAGCCGCGTGGCCAATCTGCAGGACTTTGCCCTGGGCCTGACCGTGGCGGCCCTGAAAGAAAAGCTCGCCGCCGCCTTCGCCTGCAGCGCCCCCCGCGCGTTCGATGCCGCAGCCCAGGCAGCCATCGCCGCCCTAGCCCAGGAGAAATACGCAAACCCTGCTTGGAATTTTGCAAAATAATGCGAAATAAAGCCTCGCAGAGTTTGCGCCGCGCACGGCGCAAATAAAGTCAAAATCATTTTTTCCGGCGGCAAGTGGGTGAGACTCCAAGAGCGCAAAGCGCGATTGGTCAAGTCGAACCCATGCAGCGCATACGTCGGGAAAAATACTTCTCGCCCTGCAAGTGTGGAATTTCCACGCCAAAGGCGTGGAA
>CAUBQU010000245.1 GCA_958438185.1 uncultured Oscillospiraceae bacterium | reverse complement strand
TCCAAATTATTGGACACATCTTGTGCTATAATAAAACAAGAAACAAACAAACCCCAGGCGGCGGAACCGGCCGGGCTTCTTCGCCCGCCAGCGCCGCCGCCCAGAGAAAGGACGTTATTGATTATGATGAAACAGACCGCCAAGATCATTCCCCTGCCCTGCCCGCAGACTGCCGCCGCGCCGCCCCGGCGCAGCCGCAATGGGCTGCTTGCCTGGCTGGAGACCATCGTCACCGCCGCCATCGGCGTTTGCAGCATCGTCGGGCTGACGGCGTTTTTGATTCTCTGCTTTTAATCCGCCTTCGGCTTTTGCCGGGCATTGTTATGGTAGAGGGTGATAAGGCCCTTGAGCAGCAGGTCCTTGTCGTAGATCATCTCCCGGCGGCAGTACGGCAGGATGAACCGGGAGATGCCCCCCGTTACAATGACCTTCACCGGTGCGCCCAGCTCCTCCTCCATCCGCTCTACCATGCCGTCCAGCATCGCCGCCGCGCCGATCATGACGCCGGACTGCATGCAGTCGACGGTGTTGTGCCCGATGGCCCGCTGGGGCTCGCCCAGACTGATGCCCGGCAGCTGCGCCGTCCGGCTGATGAGGGCGTCCAGGGAGATCCTGACCCCTGGGCAGATGCAGCCGCCAAGATACGCACCATCGGCACTGATGGCGGAAATCGTCGTTGCCGTGCCCATGTCGACGATCAGCAGCGGCGCGCCGTACTCCCGGATCGCCGCCACCGCGGCGACGATAAGGTCGCTGCCCGCCTGGCGGGGGTTGTCGATGCGGATATCCAGCCCCGTCTTGAGCCCAGGGCCGACGATCATGCACTCCAGCCCCGTCAGCTTGCGGATGGCCGTCTTGAACGAGTTCAAAACCGGCGGCACGACGGAGGAGATGATGACATCCTCCACATCCTGCACCCGGACATCAAACAGCCCCAGCATACTCTTTAACTCCGCGCAGTACTGGTCCGACGTTTTGAGCACATCCGTCGCCATCCGCGCTTCAAATTCGATCCTGCGGCCGGAAAAGCCGCCCAGGACGATATTGGTATTGCCAATGTCAATGCCTAAAACCATACATATTTCCTCCCAGCGGCCCCCTATCGGGCCGCAATACTTTTTATTCGCCCGGCGCCGCCGCGATGCGGCAGGTCAGCGCGCCGTCTGTGATCTCGATGATGCCATAGGTCGGCTGGGCGCTCTGGCCGCAGCTGCCGGGGTTTAAAAACCAACGGCCCCCCTCGCAGCTGCAATACGGCACATGCGTGTGCCCGAACAGCACCACATCCGCCCCCGCCTCCTGCGCCGCCAGTGACAGCCGCAGCAGGCCGTATTTGACGCCGTAGAGGTGCCCGTGGGTCATAAAAAACCGGTAGCCCGCATACGCTGCACTGTAGACGCCGGGCTGCGCCGGGGCAAGATCGCAGTTGCCGCAGACCTGGCAGAGAGGCCCGTCCCAGGCAAGCTGGCGGCAGTCGCGCTCGCAGTCGCCCAGGTGGCAGACGAGGTCCGGTACCTCTGCGTCAATGGCCCGCTGCATCGGGCCGACGCGCCCGTGGGAATCGGAAAAAACCAAAATTTTCACTGCGTTCACACTTTCCTCCGTGCGGTCATACCATGGCATGGCGGCATCTGACCGCCGCGGCCGGACGCCCGCACCGCGGCGCGGCCCTTGCTTGCCCCATCCTATTCGTCTATTATAGCAATCCTTGTGACAGGAGGCAATAACATGTTTTCAGAAAATCAGAATTTGCCCTTTCAGCCGGAGCAGGTGCGGCAGGTGCTGGGCAGCCCGGCGGGCAAGAAGCTGCTGCAGCTGCTGACCCAGGATGGCGGCGCGGCGCTGCAGCAGGCCGCGGCGCGGCTCAAGGCGGGCGATAGCGCCGGGGCCCAGGCTGCCCTCGCCCCGTTCCTATCCTCCGAGGAAGCCGCCGCCCTGTTGCAGCAGATCAACCGCAGCGCCCAGAGGTGATGCCATGGAGCTGGCGGAACAACTCGATCAGCTGCTCGCGGACCCGGCCCGGATGAACGAACTCTTCCAGCTGGCCCAGAGCTTCCTGGGCAGCGGCCCCGCCAGCGCCGACGGTCCCAGCGGACCCAATAGCCCCAACGGCCCCGACGGCCCCAATGGCCCTAATGGCCCTGAAGCCCCAGGCAACGCCCCGCCGCCCACGCCGGACCCGGGCCAGCTGCTGCAGCTGGCCCAGCAGCTGCAATCGGCCAAGCGCGGCGCGCCCAAGCAGCAGGCGCTGCTGGAGGCCCTCAAGCCCTTTGTCAGCCCGGCGCATCAAAAGCGCCTGGCCCGGGCGCTGCAGCTCTCCCAGCTCTCCAAAATGGCGGGCCTTGCCCTCCAGGCGCTGGAGCAGGAAGAATGACACAAGAAAGCGGGGAATATCATGTATAGCCGTTACACGCCAAACGACGGCGGCGGGTATGACCGGACCCCGGTGCTCCCGCCGCCCGGGCCACCGCCCATGCCGCCTGCGCCGCCCAAGCCGGAATTGCCGGACCAACCGGCCCGGCCGCCTGCGCCGCCGCAAAAACCCGCGCCGCCGCAAAAGCCGCCAAAGCCTGGCAGCGGCCTGCCCGGCCTGCTGCGCCAGCGCCTGGCCCGGGGCCTTGACGCGGGCGATCTGCTGATTCTGGCTATTTTGCTGCTGATTTTGCAGGACAGCCAGGAGGACCGGCTCGCCACCTACCTGACCATTGCGTTTTTTCTGCTGCTGTAACAAACACCCCCGCCGCCTGCCAGCCGGAGCTGCAGACGCGGGGGCGTTTGTCAAATGCGACTCCGCTGTATAAGCTCGAGGGGCAAAATCAGCACGCTGTGTAAGCTCGAGTGACAAA
>CAUBQU010000244.1 GCA_958438185.1 uncultured Oscillospiraceae bacterium | reverse complement strand
GGGTTTCGCATATGGAACACTATGAGCGCTTGGAAGCGCGGGGTGTAATGGAGAAGCTGGCGACGGGCCGGGCGGGGCTTTCGGGGGAGGAGGCTGCCACGCGGCTGCAAAAGCACGGGCCCAATGGGCTGGCGGAGGAGAAACAGCAGGGCGTTTTGGCTGTTTTTTTGAGCCAATTTAAGGACCTGATGGTCGTCATTTTGATGATCACCGCCGTTATTTCCTTCGTCACCGGGAGCCGGGAGAGTACGATCGTCATTCTCGCCGTGCTGGTCATGAACGCCGTGCTGGGGACGGTCCAGCATTTTAAGGCGGAGAAGTCGCTGCAGAGCCTGCAGGCGATGTCGGCCCCGACGGCGAAGGTCATGCGGGACGGCGTGACGCGGGAGGTCCCGGCTCGTGAGATCGTCCCGGGGGATATTCTGCTGCTGGAGGCGGGGGACTTGGTCGCCGCCGACGGGCGGATCCTCGATAATTTCTCCCTGCAGGTCAATGAGAGCGCCCTCACCGGCGAGGCCGAGAGCGTCGACAAGACCCATGCGGCGCTGGTGGGGGAAAATCTCCCGCTGGGCGACCGGAAAAATATGGTGTTCTCCGGGTCGCTTGTGACCTACGGGCGGGCAAGCGTCATCGTTACGGCGACGGGGATGGAGACGGAGCTTGGCAAGATCGCGGGGCTCATGAACGCGACGAAGCGGCGCAAGACGCCGCTGCAGGTGGCCATGGACCAGTTCAGCCAGAAGCTTGCCATCGGCATTTTCATCGTCTGCGGCGTCGTCTTTGCCCTGAGCCTGGTGCGGCGGATGCCGCTGCTGGATGCTTTGATGTTCGCCGTCGCGCTGGCGGTGGCAGCGATCCCGGAGGCGCTGAGCTCGATTGTCACCATCGTCCAGGCGATGGGGACACAGAAGATGGCGCGGGAGCACGCGATTATCAAAGAATTAGGGGCCGTCGAGAGCCTGGGGTGCGTCAACATCATCTGTTCCGACAAGACCGGGACGCTGACGCAGAACCGGATGACCGTCACGAAGCTCTATGCCGACGGCGCGCTGCTGGAGCCGGGGGCGCTGGACTTTGCAGACGACGCCCAGCACTGGCTGCTCAAGACGGCGCTGCTGGCCAGCGACGCTGTCAGCACCGGGGGCCAGGAGATCGGCGACCCGACGGAGCTGGCTCTGGTGCATCTGGGGCACAAGTACACCGTCGACGAGACGGAGTACCGGCGCTACCACCCCCGGCTGGCGGAGCTGGCCTTTGACGCGGACCGGAAGCTCATGAGCACCCTCCACTGCCTGGACGGGGTCTACACGCTTTGCACGAAGGGCGCGATGGACGTGCTGCTTGCCCGCAGCGCACAGATCATGACGGCGGCGGGGCCGCAGGCGATGACGCAGGCCGACCGGGCGGCGCTGGTTGAGATGAACGAGCAGCTCTCACGCGAGGGGCTGCGGATCCTGGCCTTTGCGTGCCGCCCGATGGGCAATACCCGGCCGGCTATTTCGCTGGATGACGAGCAGGATTATATCTTCCTGGGCCTGGCGGCGATGATCGACCCGCCGCGGTATGAGTCCCGGCAGGCCGTGGCGGACGCGCGGCGCGGGGGCATCCGGACCATCATGATCACCGGGGACCACAAGGTCACGGCGACGGCGATCGCGCGGCAGCTGGGCATTTTCCGGGACGGCGACCTGGCCGTCTCGGGGCCGGAGCTGGATGCGATGACGGATTCCCAGCTGGCGGAGGTTCTGGACCGGGTCAGCGTGTACGCCCGGGTCAGCCCGGCGCATAAAATCCGCATTGTCGAAGCGTGGCAGAGCCGGGGGAAGATCGTCGCCATGACCGGCGACGGCGTGAATGACGCCCCGGCCCTGAAGCAGGCGGACATCGGCGTCGCCATGGGCGTCACGGGGACGGAGGTCGCCAAGGACGCAGCGGCGATGATCCTGGCGGATGACAATTTTGCGACGATCGTCAAGGCCGTCACGAATGGGCGGAATATTTTCAAGAACATCAAAAACGCCGTGGGGTATCTGCTCTCGGGGAATTTGTCGGCGATCTTCTGCGTGCTCTACGCTTCCCTGCTGGCCCTGCCGGTGCCGTTCCAGCCGGTGCATCTGCTGTTTATCAATCTGCTGACGGACTCGCTCCCGGCCATCGCCATCGGCATGGAGCCGCCCCGCGCGGACCTGCTGCGGCAGCCGCCCCGGGACGCCAAGCGCGGCATTCTCGACGGGCCCTTTGCCGGGCGCATCGCGCTGCAGGGGCTTTGCTTAAGCGTCTTTATCATGACGGCCTACTATCTCGGGCGGCAGACGAGCCCGGCGCTGGCCAGCACCATGGCCTTTGCGACGCTGACACTGGCGCGGCTGTTCCACGGGTTCACGTGCCGCTCGGAGCGGGGGTCCCTCTTCCGGCTGGGGCTGCGGTCGAACCTCTACAGCATCGCGGCCTTCGCCGCAGGACTGTGCCTGCTGGCAGCGGTGCTGCTGATCCCGGGACTGCATGGGCTGTTTGTCATCGCCGATTTGACGGCGGCGAATCTTGCCGAAATTTTGGGTTTGGCGTTTGCACCGACGGCGGTGATGCAGCTGCTGCGCCTGGTGCGGGAGGCGAAGGGGCACGAAATTTAAAAATTTCTACTTCTTAATGTCTACCAGGAAAACTTGATAGCGCCCTCCGGGGGCTCCATTCTTTCTTCTGCCGCGAAGAAAGAATCGGGGAAGAAAGACGCCGCTTAGGGCAGGGGGCGGCCGGCCGCAAGCGTCCGGCCCGTGCATTTGCTTCGCAAATGCCTTTGATTGAACGCGAAAGGGGCTCCAAGACCGCCCCTTTCACACTATCCCTGCCA
>CAUBQU010000243.1 GCA_958438185.1 uncultured Oscillospiraceae bacterium | reverse complement strand
ACGAAAGGAAACGCTGCCCAAGGGCAGCGTTTCAAAATCAGCGCAAAGTTAGATGCTGCTAACTTCAGTGATCTCTTTATCCGCATACCCCGTCCGGGCGTGTCTGGTCGAGACGAAAGAAAGATCGGACCTTGGCAACGCCGGCTTCATCCATCGGATAGCACGCGGCGATGCGGCCCGCCTCCAGGTGGATCACATCTGTGCAGCATGCGCAGATCAGCTCCGGGTCGTGGGTGATGAGATAGGCCGTTCTGCCGCTTTGCCGCAGTTGCCGGAGCAGCTGCGCGGTCTGCAGCATATGGCGATAGTCCAGCCCGCTGGTGGGCTCATCAAAAAACAGGACGGTACGCTGGGCCGCGATGGCCGAGGCAATGGCCAGCCGCTGCTTTTGCCTGCCGGAGAGAGACGCCGGGTGGCGTGCGAGATAAGGCGCCAGATCAAGGGGGGCAAGGATCTCTTTTGCTGCCGTCTCATCCTTCTCGGCCATGCTGATGAGGACTTCATCCAGAACCGTCTCTGTAAAAAGCTGGTGCCCTGCGTCCTGCATGACCATGTAGCTAAGGCACAGCCGGTCCTTGGGCCGATAGCGCTTTCCCTCGATCGCGACGGCGCCGCAGCGCTTTTCCAGGCCACAGAAGCAGCGGCAAAAGGTAGATTTTCCCGCGCCATTGTGGCCGATGATGGCAACGATCCCGCCATAGGGGATCTCCTGTGTGCCGATCCGCAGTGTCTCCGGTGCGTTTTTATAGGCAAAACGGAAGTCCCGCAGGGCAGCCGTCTGGCCGCTTGGCGCACTGCCGCTTCCGGAAAGGGCGGCAAGGCTGCACGCCCGGAGCCCCATGCCTTGCCGGGTCTCGTCCGAAAGCGCTGCAAACTGGGCTTGTGTATAATCGCCGCAGATGCGGCCTTCCTTGAGGTAAAGATACCGGTCGGCGATCCCCTGCAGATAATATAACCGGTGCTCGGATACGACCACCGTCTTGCCCAACGATTTTAGATAGGCGATGACCCTGCGCAGGTCCTGGATCGCGTCCGCATCCAGGTTGGAGGACGGCTCGTCCAGCACAAAGACCTGCGGCTCCATCATAAACGCGCCCGCGCAGGCGATTCTCTGCTTTTCGCCGCCAGAGAGGGCAAAAATGCTGCGATCGCGCAGCGGTTCCAGCCGCAGCGCTGAAACGGTATGCACCAGACGGCTGCGGATCTCTGCCTCCGGCATTCCCAGGTTTTCGCAGCCGAAGGTGATCTCGCTGGTGGTATCTACATTGAAAAACTGGGAGCGCGGATTTTAGAAAACACTGCCCACCAGCCGCGCCGTTTCATACAGCGGCTGGGCGAAGACCAATTTCCCGCCGATCTCCACGCTGCTGGTCAGCATCCCTTCAAAATAGTGGGGGATCAGACCGTTGAGCAGCCGGGTCAGCGTCGTCTTGCCGCAGCCGCTCTCCCCGCATAGCAGCACCACCTGCCCCGCCGGGATGGTGAGGTCGATGTCATAAACCCCTCCGGCAGCTTCCGCCGCCTGGTAAGTAAAGGTCACATGTTTGATTTGGATCATCCCATCCACCTGCTTCCCAGCGCCACGGCAAAGCCCGCGACGCAGACGAGGATCAGGAGCACATCCTGCGCGTGAAATCCGATTTTACAGAGATCCGTACGCCGGACCGGCGCACCCAGGCCGCGGGTCAGCGCCGCGGCAGACAGCTCATTGCCAATCTTTACGACCGAGATCATCAGCGGAACAAGCCGGTATTCCAGCATTCTGCCCGGGTGTCTGCCGCCAAAGCAGATGCCCCGCATCCGCATGGCGTCGGTAATAGCGGCGTTTTCCTCGCGGATCGTGGGGAAAAACCGGAAAATCACCGACAGAGGAATGATGATCTTCTCGGAAATATGCATCCGCTTCATGGCGGCGATGAAATCACTGACCGAGGTGGATGCGATCAAAAACGCACCCATCATAATGCCGGGCGCAAACCGGGTCATGATCGCGCACACCGCCAGCAGCAAAAACGCGGGAAGCCCCGTCATGGCGTAAAGCGCCATGCGCTCCAATGCAAAGCACACAGCATACAGGCCCAAATACCGCAAGGCTGTCTGCCACCGGCCTTCCGTCAGCAGCAGGACAAAGGGCAGAACGCTCAGCACCGGCTTCACGATATTCATAACGCCGCTGTTGCCGGTCGACAGCATCAGCGACGTTACGGTCAGCAGCATCAGCAGCTTCGTGCGGGGATCGAGCAGCAGACCGCGGCGTTTTGCGGGATGGGCCTGCAAGCCCATCAGGCGATCCCGGCCTTGGCGAAGTGCTTTTTCAAAAGCGCCTTGCCGATCAGGCCACCCAGCAGCGCAAAGAGGAAGATCCCGGCGATGACCAGCACGATGCTCCACATCGGCATGACGGACATGACCCGGTCCGCATATTCCTCGCCAAAGCAGCGGCGAAATCCGCACGGGACTGTTCGACCATAAAATACATGGGAATGTAGGTGCCCACCATCCACAGGTTGAACACGCCATAGCCCAGCAGTGTCTTTTTGGCGCTGGCGTACCCGCCGGACTTCAGGATGGCATCGCCCAGCAGGCCAAACACAAGGCCCATCGGCACGCCCCAAAATCCCATGCCAGTCAGGCCCATCAGCAGGCCAGACAGCACTGCCATGATCGTCACCATGCCGAATTTCTTGACGCGGGTGGCAAACAGCATAAAGGGGATCCCGGTGATCAGCGTCCAAAGCGCGCCGAGGACCGGCAGGAAGATCGGCACAAAGCCGATGGGAATGGCCACGCAGCAGCCCAGCACAAAGTAGAGTACGGTGAACAGGCCGACATTGATCAGGTCCTTCGCCTGTAACTTCTGATT
>CAUBQU010000242.1 GCA_958438185.1 uncultured Oscillospiraceae bacterium | reverse complement strand
GCCAAGGGATATAGCCGGTAATATTCTCAAACGCGAGGATTGGCACGCCGGCCGTAACGGTTCCCAAGATGGGAATCTGCCCTGGTTTTCCGCCGGGAACGGTGATAACGCGCTTTTTAAACTCAGGGAAGGCAATCAAGCCCTCCCGCTGCATCGCGGTCAGGTGGTAGTGGACTGTGGCGGTCGACTTCAGGCCGACGGCCGCGCCGATCTCCCGAATGCTGGGGGAGTAACCGTGCTCTGCGATGAACGAGGTCAGATAATCGTAAATCTCCTGCTTCTTTGTGCTTGTACGCGGCATAACGCTCACTCCTTCCGCAAGCAAAGCGGTGCTGGGCCGCTGCATAGAGGATAATGCTATAATAAGCATAGCACAAATTTTCGAAAATGTAAATACGTTATCCTACTTTTTTAGATTGCCCGGGGAAAAATCCGGGATATAGGCCTCGCCGACGGCGGAGGCGTCCTGGGTGAAGCCGTCTTGAATCCCACAGAGCGCCATCCAACTGACGGCTGCGTCGTATTCCAGGTCGGTCACGCGGCGATTCAGCGGCGGCAGATTGGCTGTCGCCGTAGTTGGCGTATACTGACGCATCAGCGAAAACAGGACCTGCCCCGGCGAAAAGTGCGCTCCGACCCAGCTGATGACATCCAGCGTGTTATCCAGCGCGCCGGGCAGCATCAGGTGGCGAATTAAAACGCCGGAGACCAGGGCATCGTCCTCAATTTGGAATGGCCCCGTTTGCCGGTACATCTCCGCAATGGCGGCTGCGGCGATTTTCGGATAATCTGCCGCGCGGCTCAGCCGCTGGGCCAGGGCGGCGTCGGCGTATTTGTAATCTGGCAGATAGACATCCACCAGTCCCTCTAATTGTTGCAGCGTCTCGACGGACTCATAGCCGCCGCAGTTGTAGACGACGGGGACAGGCAGCTTGGGCGATAAGGCGGGGAGGATCGTGGGCAGAAAATGCGTCGGGGTGACAAGATTGATATTTTGTACGCCGTCGTCAATCAGGCGCAGGAAAATATCCCGCAGCTGCTGCGATGTCAGCGTCTCGCCTTGCCCGCCGTGGCTGATAGGCTCGTTCTGGCAAAAGACGCACCCCAGGGTGCAGCCGGAGAAGAAAACCGCGCCGCTGCCAAAATTGCCGGAGATCACCGGCTCCTCCCAATAGTGGGCCGCAGCGCGGGCGGCATAGATCGTTGCGGGCATTCGGCAAAAGCCAAGCTGCCCCGCGGTCCGGTCGACGCCGCAGTGGCGGGGGCAAAGCTGGCAAGCCTTATAATCCAGCATTCCGGTGCACCTCCTTGCAATGCATTGTCTTGTCCCAGTATACCGCGGGGCGGCCGTTCTGACAAGTCCTTCTTTACAGGCGGCGGGGGATACATTATAATATAGGAACAATACAGTAAGCCTGGGCTGCAATACGCGGCGTGGGAAAAACGAAAATGTTTCACGTGAAACAGGAAAAATGAGGGGACGGCTATGCTGCAGCTGCAAGGAATATACGAAACGGAGATCACGGGCTATACCAGCGATGGCCACGGCGTTGCCCGCATTGATGGCTGCGTCGTCTTTGTGCCCAATACCATCGCCGGGGAGCGCTGCCGCGTCCGGATTTTGCATATCGGCAAGCACGGCGCGACGGGGAAGATCGAATCGATCCTGGAAAAGTCGCCCCACCGGGTCCACAGGGCCTGCCCCAATGCCAAGCTTTGCGGCGGCTGCTGCTTCTGGCATATGGATTACGAGGAGGAGTGCCGTCTGAAGGCGCAGCGGGTGCGGGACGCGCTGCAGCGCATCGGCGGCTATGACCCGGGCGAGGTTTCCATCACCGGCGGCGGAACGGCGTGGCATTACCGCAACAAGGCCCAATACCCGGTGGCCAAGCTGCGGGGGCGGGCGGAGGCTGGATTTTTCCGCGCGGGGACGCATCAGGTCATCCCAGTTGCGGCCTGTCTGATCCAGCACCCGGCGGCGGACCAGGCAAAGGCGGCGGTGCTGGCATATATGCGCCGCTGCCAGGTGCCGCCGTATGACGAAATGACGGGTACGGGGCTGGTGCGGCATATTTATGTGCGGCGCGGCTGGGTCAGTGGGCAGGTTTTGGTGGGGATCGTCGCCAACGGGACGGCGCTGCCCCAGGGAAAAACGCTGGTCACTCTTTTGCAGCAGCAGGTAGAGGGCCTATGCGGTGTGGTCCTGTGCGTCAATACGCGGCCAGGGAATGCAATCTTAGGCCGGGAATTTCGGACGCTCTGGGGCGCAGATGCGTTGGAGGATACGCTGTGCGGCCTGCAATTTCGAATTTCGCCCCGCTCGTTCTACCAGGTCAACCATGACCAGGCCGAACGGCTCTATGAAAAGGCACTGCAGCTTGCCGCGCTGGACAAGACACAGACGGTACTGGACCTCTATTGCGGCACTGGGACCATTACCTGCATCATGGCCCGCAGCGCCGGGCGCGCCATCGGTGTGGAAGTGATCCCAGAGGCGGTGGAGGACGCGAAGCAAAACGCGGCCCGAAATGGCTTGAAAAATGTCACATTTTTATGTGCCGACGCCGGGCAGGCCGCCCAGCAGTTGGCCGAGCGCGGCACCGCGCCGGATGTGATCGTCGTGGACCCGCCTCGGAAGGGGTTGGATGAGACAGCGGTCCAGGCTGCCGCTGCCATGCAGCCCCAGCGTATCGTCTACGTCTCCTGTGACCCTGCGACGCTGGCCCGGGATATCAAACGCTTTGCCCCCCTGGGTTACGTCCCCGCCCACGTTGAAGCGGTGGATTTGTTCCCTAGAACAGCACATGTGGAGACGGTTGTCCTTCTTTCCAAGGGAGAAATCGACTCGAAAAAGGTGCGTGTGG
>CAUBQU010000241.1 GCA_958438185.1 uncultured Oscillospiraceae bacterium | reverse complement strand
GCCCTGGTCCGCGAACTGGTGTATGATGTCGAACACCTCGGTCTTGGCGCCGATGTCTATGCCGCGGGAGGGCTCGTCCATGAGCAGGATCTTGGGCCCGGTGAGCAGGCCCTTGCCGATGACGACCTTCTGCTGGTTGCCGCCGGAGAGCTCCTCCCCGGCCATGTCCGCGTTGTACGCTTTGATCTTCAGCTTTTTGATGTAATCCGCAGTGACGGTGCGCAGCTTACTCTTATGGACCAGGGGCTTTCCGAGCTTGTCCAGGTTCGGCAGGCTGACATTTTCAAACAGCGGGTGGATCAGCACCAGGCCCTCGCCCTTGCGGTCCTCGCTGAGATAGACAACGCCGCGCTTGGCCGTCTCGGCCACGCTGGTGGGCAGCTCCTTGCCCAGATACTTGATGCTGCCGGTATGGCGGTACGCACCGATGATGCACTTGGCGATCTCGCTGCGCCCCGCGCCAACCAGGCCCGAGAAGCCGAGAATCTCGCCCTTGTGCAGTTCAAAGGAGACATGCTTGACCCGGTTCCTGTAGCACAGGTCCCGGACCTCCAGGACGACCTCGTCCGTTCGGCCGGGGTTTGCGACCTTCTCAAAGCTGATATCACGGCCGACCATCATGCGGGTCAGCGCAGCCTCGGTGATATCCTCAATGTTTTGCGTCCCGACATAGCAGCCGTCGCGCAGGACGGTGATGCGGTCGCCGATCTCAAAGAGCTCCGCCATACGATGGGAGATATAGATGATGCCCATGCCATTGGCCCGCAGCTCCTTGATGGTTTTGAAGAGAATCTCGACCTCCTTATCGGTGATAGAGGCCGTCGGCTCATCCAGGACCAGGACCTTGGCATTGTTGGAGATCGCCTTGGCGATCTCGACCATCTGCTGCTGGGCGATGCTCAAGGAGCCGACCAGGGTCCGGGGATCGACCTTCAGGCCGACGATATCCAGATACCGCTGCGTCTGCTGCATCTGCCGTTTGCGGTCAAAGCAGATGCCCTTGGTAAATTCCTTGCCGATGAAAACATTTTCATAGATGGGCAGGTCCGGTATCATGTTCAGCTCCTGGTACACGACACTGACGCCCGCCTGGATGCTTTTGGACGGCGAGTTGTTGACCAGCGGCTTGCCATCGAGGATGATCTCGCCGCTCTCCAGGGAATATGCGCCGGATAGGATCTTGATGAGGGTAGATTTCCCAGCGCCGTTTTCGCCCAGGAGACAGTGTACCTCTCCCCTGCGCACATCAAAATTCACATCGCTCAGAACCTGAATCCCATGGAAGCTTTTCCCAATGTGCTTCATTTCCAGAACATTTTCGCTCACACTGTATTCCCCTTTCTAAGCAAATCGCTTGCAGTATTCCTGCGCCAGGCCGCGCAGATCCTGCTTTGGCTCGAAGCGCTTTGTCTCGATGCTGCTGCGCAGGATGCCGCGGATCTGCGAAATGGTGATGCCCGCCTCGTGCTGCGGCAGCTGCGCCGCAAGGCAGCCCAGGGACGTGCTCTCGTTGCTGCCGGTAATGACCGGGCGGGCCAGCACATCGGCGACCGTCTGATTCTGCAGCAGATTGCGGGAGCCGCCGCCTGCAATATAGACCGCCGGGAACCGCTTGCCCGCCAGCTTCTCCAGCGTTGCGCAGACCTGGGCGTAGCTGCAGGCAAGCGATGCCTGGTAGCTGCGGATGACCGTCGGCCAGCTTGCCGTGCCGGTCACGCCGCCGTGCTCCTGCAGGTCCGCGCGGATGGCGCCGCTCATGCTGGCGGGGTTGAAAAACCGCGCGGCATTGACATCAAAGAGCGGGATGCTGCCCGCATGCCCCTCCGCCATGGCGCTGAATTCGCTCCAGCCGATCTGCTCGCCGGTCTCCGCTTCGTATTCCGGCTTGAGCCGCTGATTGATAAACATCCCGGCGTTGTTGCGCAGCAGTGTGATCTTGCCGAAGGCGCCGACCTCGTTGGTCAGGTTGCCCTGCAGGGCGATCTCATGGATGACCGGCTCCGGCAGCTCCGTCCCGACCAGGGACCAGGTGCCAGAGCTGACAAAGAGGAAGTCCTCCTCCGCCGCCGGAACGGCGAAGACCGCCGCCGCCGTATCGTGGGACGGCACGCAGACGACCGGAATCTCATAGGAAATACCCAGCTCCCGGCAAATCGACGGCAGCACGTTCCCAATGACCGTACCGTGTTCGCCGATGGGGCAGAACAGGTCCTCCGAAATACCAAACCGGCGGCACATGCTGGGGCTGACCTTTCTTGTGCGGGCATCCATAAACTGGGTCGTGGAGAGCTCGCTGGGCTCGTTGCACATCTTACCGGTAAACATATAATTCAAAATATCCGGGACCATCAGCAGCTTATCCGCTGCCTGCAGCTTGTGGGGCATCCGCTTTTTCATCCCGGCCAGCAGATAAGCCGAGTTGATCTTATCGCAGACGATGCCGGTCTCCAGGAACATCTGCTTGCGCGCCGCCGCGTCAAACGCGGCCAGCTCGCCCTCGCCGATGGTGTTCCGATAAGCCAGCGGCGCCCCCAGCGAATAGCCCTCGGCATCGTACAATCCGAAGTCCACCCCCCAGGTGCAGATGCCCAGGGAGTCGATTTTATCCACGCGGCGCGCAGCCTCCCGCAGGCCCTGCTTCAGATTCTGGAAAATGGCCAGGAAATCCCAGTAGAAGATCCCGTCCACCTCGATCATCTGGTTGGGCACCTGGCAGA
Organism: uncultured Oscillospiraceae bacterium; assembly: GCA_958438185.1. Lineage (GTDB taxonomy): Bacteria > Bacillota > Clostridia > Oscillospirales > Oscillospiraceae > SVMC01. Next base: position 149 of record CAUBQU010000241.1, on the reverse strand, counting down.
CCACGTCCATGGTGAGCCGTTCGCCGTCATAGCTGCCCAGCACCACGCGATAGGAGGAGTTGCCGCAATCAAATGCGACCATGTGCTTCATCGTTTTCATCGGCTGATTTCCTCTCCGTATCTCTCATTCTTCTTGCGCTTCTGTCCTG
>CAUBQU010000240.1 GCA_958438185.1 uncultured Oscillospiraceae bacterium | reverse complement strand
GCTTCCCCCGGTACTCGACCTCGACGACGAAGGCAGTCCAATTCTGCCGGGACGTCGGCGCGAAAATTATTGCGCTGACGGATTATGCCGATTCCCCCGTGGGCCGCTGCGCGGACCATGTGCTGGTGGCCAAGAGCGATATGGTATCCCTGGTGGATTCCCTCGTCGCACCCTTGAGCCTGATCAATGCGCTGATCGTCGCCACGGCGCAGCGCCGGGAGGGGGAGCTCTCCCATACCTTTGCAGAGCTGGAGCGGATTTGGGATAAATATGAAGTTTACGAGCGGGGCATCAATGAAAAGCCAGTCGGCGCGGTTTGACTGCGCGGTCATCGGCGGCGGTGCGGCGGGGATGTTTGCTGCCATCACAGCCGCGGCGGGCGGCCTGCGTGTAGCGCTGCTGGAGCCCAATGAGCGGCTGGGCAAAAAGCTGGGGATCACCGGCAAGGGCCGCTGTAATGTGACAAATCACTGCACGCCGGAGGAGGCGCTGCAGCAGATTCCCCGGGGCGGCCGCTTTTTGATGAGCGCGCTGCACCGCTTCACGCCGGAAGATACGATGGAGTTTTTCGAATCCCGCCGCTGCCCACTGAAAACGGAGCGGGGCAACCGCGTCTTCCCGGTCTCCGACCGGTCGTTTGACATTGTGGATGTGCTGCGGCGGGAGCTGCGGCAGCTGGGCGTGCAGGTCCTGCACACCCGGGCACTGGAGATTTTGACGGCCGACGGGCGCGTCTGCGGCGTTGCGGCGGAGGATGGGAAAATCGCGGCGGCGCGGGTTATTTTATGCACCGGCGGCTGCTCTTACCCCGCCACCGGCTCCACCGGCGACGGCTACCGGATGGCCGCAGCTCTGGGGCACACGATCATCGCACCCCGTCCGTCCCTGGTGCCGCTGGAGGAGGACGGCAATACCTGCGCCCGGCTCCAGGGGCTCTCCCTGCGCAATGTGGCGCTGGCCCTGCAGGAGGAGAGCGGCAAGGCGGTATACCGGGACTTTGGCGAGCTGCTCTTCACCCACTTCGGGCTGAGCGGCCCGATCGTCCTGAGCGCCAGCTCCCGGGTCGAGCCGGGCAAGCGCTACCGGGCCGTGCTGGACCTCAAGCCCGCCCTGGACGAAGAAAAGCTGGACGCCCGGCTCCTGCGGGAGATCGCGGCCCGGCAGAATCAGAATTTCTCCAGCCTGCTGGGCGGTCTGCTGCCCAGCAAGCTGGTGCCCATTATGGCAGAGCGCTGCGGGATAGACCCAGCGCAGAAGGTCAACAGCATCACGAAGGTCCAGCGGCGGACGCTGCTGCAGCTTCTCAAGGCGTTTCCGATTGCCATCCGCGGCCCCCGGCCCATTGCCGAGGCCATTGTCACGGCGGGCGGCGTCAAGCTTTCGGAGGTCGATCCGAAGACGATGGCGTCGAAAAAAGTGCCCGGCCTGTATTTTGCCGGGGAGGTTTTGGACTGCGACGCCTATACCGGCGGCTTTAACTTACAAATCGCCTGGTCCACGGCCTATGCCGCGGGCCTGGCGGTCCGACAGGAGTAACGACTATGAAAAAAACTTACGCAATCGCCATTGACGGCCCTGCCGGGGCCGGAAAGAGCACGCTGGCGCGTCAGCTGGCGGCGGCGCTGGGCTTCCGCTATGTGGATACCGGCGCGATCTATCGCACGGTGGCGTATCATATGGCCCTGATGGGCATCGGCCCGAAGGATACAGACGGCGTGACCCGGCTGCTGGACGATGTGAATCTGGAAATTCGCTATGACGAGGCCGGGGTGCAGCATATGATCCTCAACGGTGCGGACGTGACGGACGAGATCCGCACGCCGGAGATGTCCCAGGCGGCGTCGCTGATCTCGGCACAGAAGGTCGTCCGGGAATTTTTGCTGGACGTGCAGCGGGCGCTGGCGCGCAAGAACAATGTCATCATGGATGGCCGGGATATCGGGTCGGTCGTCCTGCCCCAGGCGGATGTAAAGATTTTTTTGACGGCGGACGTCGCCGTCCGGGCCCGGCGGCGCTGGCTGGAGCTGCAGGAAAAGGGCGGCAAGCAGACCCTGAATCAGGTGCAAAAGGAGCTGGCGCAGCGGGACCTGCAGGATTCCACCCGCGCCATCGCGCCGCTGAAGCAGGCGAAGGATGCGGTCGTGCTGGACACCAGTGATCTGGACCTGGCTGCCAGCGTCCAGGCGCTGCAGCGCATCGTGGAAGAGAAGATTGGGCAGGTGCCGGGATGCAAGCAGGTGCCGGAATGCAAGTAAGAGTCGCCAAGACAGCGGGCTTTTGCTTCGGCGTCCGCCGGGCGGTGGAGATGGTTGCCCGGGAGGCGGCAGCAGGCACTGGCGCGGTGACGCTGGGGCCGATCATTCACAACCGCCATGTGGTCGAGGAATTTGCGGCCCAGGGCGTGCGCCCCGTCGAGTCGCCTGGCGATGCGCCGGAGGGCGGCACGGTCATCATCCGCTCCCACGGTGTGGGCCGGGCAGTCTATGACGAGCTGGCAGCGCGGCACTGCCGGGTGCTGGATGCGACATGCCCGTTCGTCAAGCGCATCCATACCATCGTCTCCCAGGCGGAGCAGGCGGGGCGGCGGGCAATCATCATCGGCACGAGGACCCATCCGGAGGTCCTGGCCATCGCGGGCTGGTGCGACGATCCGTTGATTTTTGAATCGGCCACGGAGCTGGAAAATTGGCTCTTTGCCGACCCTGCGCGGCGCGATTTGCCGCTTGTGATGGTCTGCCAGACCACTTCCACAAAATTTTTGTGGAATTCTTGCGCTAAAATCGTAAAAAAAGAGTGTACAAACTGCAAAATATTTGATACAATATGTGAAGCTACTGAAAATCGGCAGAATGAGGCGGCATCCCTGGCC
>CAUBQU010000239.1 GCA_958438185.1 uncultured Oscillospiraceae bacterium | reverse complement strand
ATCGAATCGCGCGTTTTGTTCCGCGATCTCGAATCAGCGCCCTTGTATTCCACTTTTTCTGCTGCGCTTCCGCCAGATCTGCCCTACAGCAGTGGACGCCGCTGCCTTTCAGCGCCGCGCTGCGCAACGCTCCATCCCTATTACGGTCGCCCAAGACGCCCCATTTTCGCCGCAATTCCGCTGTAAAGACCGCGCGGCCCGCGCTTGCCACCACTTGTCCGGCAAGCACATGCGCTCTTTCCCGCCGTTTTTTGTAGTTTGTATTACTAATCAAGAATGTAACCGGTTTCATATCCTATTTTTCCCGCAATGGGGCAAAAATCAGGCATATTCTCCCTCACGATTGCCCCTGCCTTTCACCTGGCTCACGCCCGGCCGTCATCCTGCAAAAGAGAGCGCAGCAAACCCGCCATGCCGCTTCTGGCATGACGGGCCTGCTGCGCTGCCCACATTGCGGGCGGTGCCGTATCAATAAATAATTCTCCGGGCCGTAATATACCGCGCGTCATAATTAGAGACCGGCGTGACGCATACGCCAGTGGCGCTGCTCTGGGCATGGACCATCTTCCCATCGCCGATATAGATCGCGACATGGCCCACGCGGGTAATATCCCCGTGGACGGACATAATGATAATATCCCCCGGCAGAAGCTGATCCCGCGAAACACCGATGCCGTCATTGATCTGCCCGGCCGCCGTCCGGTTCAAGGTATAGCCAAATTGCTTATAGATATAGCTCGTGAAGCCGGAGCAGTCAAAGCCCGTCTCCGGGCTGGCGCCAGCCCAGGTATAGGGATAGCCGACATACCGCAGCGCCAGCTCGACAACGGCCTGGGCCGTGCTATTGGCCACCAGAGGCCCTGTGATCCGCGCCAGCGGATTTTCCGCGTACCAGGGGCTCACATACTGATACGCCCGCCAGAACATTGCCAGGCCCTCCTGCCGGGTGATGGCGGCTGTCGGCGCCATAGCCCCGCCAGTCGTCCCATAGACGACCTGCAGCCGGTAGAGCAGCCCCACCGCCGCCTGGGCCCAGCCGCCGATGGATGCAGCGTCCGTAAACGCCGTCTCCAGCGCCGCCGCGTCAGACGGCGCAGTCCAGCCGCAGGCGGTTAGGACGTTCTTGACGATCACAAAAAACTCCTCCCGGGTCATCTGCGCCGCAGGGCGGAACGTCCCATCCGGATAGCCGGAGATCAGCGCCAGCTCATAGGCGACATTTACCGTCGCGTCGTCCGTATCGCTGAAATGGACACCCGCCGGTTGCAGCTCCGCCTGTCCGGTCAGCTTTTGATAGACCAAAACCGCCGCCGCGCAGATCTGGCTGCGGGTAATAGGCTTTGTCAGGTCCGCTGCCTGCAGCTCCTGCGGAAGCAAGCCAAGCCCATAGAGGGTTGCCATCTCCTCCGCCGCCCAGGCAGAGCAGGTGTAATTCCCGGACTGCGCAGATGCAGGCTGCTCCGCCGTCTTTCCCAGCAGCTTTTCCAGATAGCGATACGCCCGCAGCAGCATGGCCAGCGTCTGCTCGCAGCTGCTGTTCTGCTGCGGCGCGACGGTCCCGTCCGGGTTCCCGGCGACGATCTCCAGCTCTGCCGCCGTCGCCGCCGCATTGCGCGCCCAAGCGCCGATCTGGCCGCGGTCTGTAAATCGGGCCAGGACTGGGGCCGCCGTATCCCAGCCGAGGGCAGCAAAGAAGCTGGCCGTCACCTGGCAGAATTCCTCGCGGGTGATCGTGGCATTGGGCCGGAAGGCGCCGTCCGGATAGCCGCTGACGATGCCCAACTCCTGGGCGATGCAGATATCTGCGTTGTCCGTATCCGTAAAATGGCGCGTGCTGGCGGGGTACAAAGTCTTTCCCACCAATTTCGAAAAAGTATGTACCACCACCTGGCACATCTCCTGCCGGGTCAGGCGCTGGGTCAGGTCCGCGCTCTCCAGCGATGCCGGGAGGATCCCCGCCTGACTGGCCTGTTCCAGCTCCGGCAGCGCCCAATCATCCGCCTGCAGGGCTATCGCAGGCAGCGCCAGGGCCGCGAGCAGCGCCAGGCAGAGGGCCAAGGCGCAAATTCGGTGCAATCGTGCTTTCATACTTGCCATCCTTTCTCATCCAGAGTGATTTGTACCGGGCAGTGATCTGAGCCCATGATATCCTGCAAAATGTCCGCCCGCTGCAGCGCCGGGCGCAGCCGGTCGGAGATCAGGAAATAGTCGATGCGCCACCCGGCATTCTTCTCCCGGGCGTGGAAGCGATAGCTCCACCAGGAGTACGCGCCGGTCAGGCCGGGATTCTGATACCGGAAGGTATCGGTAAAGCCCGCTTCCAGCAGGCGGGTAAACTGGGCCCGCTCTTCGTCGGAAAACCCAGCGTTGCCGCGGTTCGGGCCTGGATTCTTGAGGTCGATCTCCTCATGGGCGACATTGAAATCCCCGCAGGCGACGACGGGCTTCTTCGCATCCAGCCCGGCGAGATGCGCGCGGAAGGCATCGTCCCACTGCATCCGGAAATCTAGCCGCCGCAGCCCATCCTGGGCATTGGGCGTGTAGCAGGTCACGCAGTAAAACTGCAGAAACTCCAGCGTGATGACCCGCCCCTCCCCGTCAAGGGCCGGGTCGCCCAGCCCATAGGTCACATCCAAGGGCGTGTGCTTTGTGAAGATTGCCGTCCCTGAATAGCCCTTTTTCTCGGCATAGGACCAGTACTGCCGGTAGCCCGGGAGGTCCAGGTCGATCTGCCCCTGCTGGAGCTTCGTCTCCTGCAGGCAAAACACATCGGCGTCCAGCGCCGCAAATTGATCGGCAAAGCCCTTTTTGACCACGGCCCGCAGGCCGTTGACATTCCAGGAAATGAGTTTCATCGCGTCACTCCTTAC
>CAUBQU010000238.1 GCA_958438185.1 uncultured Oscillospiraceae bacterium | reverse complement strand
CTGAGGACTTTGGTGGCTGCGTGGCAACGCAGAAGCTGCCGACTAAGGTGGCTACCAAGTCTCCGGGGCAGTCCGTAAGCTACAGCGAAGCGGCGAGCGGTTTGCACACTGGGTGGCAGGGGACGGATGCAGGGGCAAGTTTCTCTGGCAGCCCGTACAGTGTGCGGCTGTAGTTTCGATGTTGTATGCAGGGGTGAGATCCAAGGGCGGGGGACCGCCCCCGCCCTTGGCGGCGTCTTTCTTCCCCGATTCTTTCTTCGCTGCTGAAGAAAGAATCGGGCCCCCGGAGGGCGGTGGCTGGTTTGCCTGGTAGATATTAAGGCGTAGAGATTTTCAAGGCTAGCTTTTAAGCCTTGAGCAATAACGCTCTGCCTACAAGCTTGTTCTTGCGTTGCATCAATCCCTCTACGCTGCATGGGTTCGACTTAGCCAATCGCTGCGCGTTTGGAGTCTCACCCAAGTCAGCTTCGCTGACAGCTCCCTTTACACAAGGGAGCCTTTGGTGCGGTGCACTGCACCGGGTGCGCTGCAGCCCTGCGGATCTATTTATAGATCCGATACGCCGCGGTATTCGCCATGGACTGGGCCCAGGACTGGGAGATGCCGGCGGCGGCGAGGAGGGCGGCGCTGGGGACGACGCCGAGGTTGATGGAGTCCATGGCCTGCCGCCAGGCGTTTTGCTGGGCCTGAGTCTGGTTGGACGCGGCGCTGGCGGCGGCGGACTGGCTCTGGGCCAGGGCGGTGAGATAATCCGTCCGCTCCTGCTGGGCCTGGCTCTGCCAGTAGGCAAGCTGCTGGTCGTAGCGGGTCTGCTCGGCCTGCTGCTGGTCGCTCAGGAGCTGCAGCTGGTCCTTGAGATTGCTGCCCTCGGCGTTGTAGCGGTCCAGGGCCAGTTCGTAAAGGGCCGGAAGCTGGGCGGCCAGGGCGGAGAGCTGGTCGGAGTAGGCCTGCTGCCCGGCGGAGGCGGCGTAAGTGCTGGCGTAGCCGCCGGTGAGGGCGGCGGTCTCGGCGACGGTGTCGCGCATGGCGGCGCGGCCTTGGGCCTGATAGGCTTCGCTGTAGCGGGCATAGAGGGGGTCGGTGGTGGGGTCGTAGCTAAAAGACCGGTTTTCCAGGCGGGTCAGCAGATCGTGATAGGCGGCGTCGTAGTCCTGGGACCACTGGGGGCCCTGCTCCAGCTGGAGCAGGTGCAGGTTCGTCTCCTGGCTGACGCCGGGGCGGCCGGCGACGGTGAACGTCGCGCCGTCGGCCCCCAGGGAGTAGCCGTAGCTGTTTCTAAGGTCCTCGGCGGCCTGGTGGGCCTGCTGGCGCTGGGCGTCGGTCGTCGCGTTCTGGTAGTCGGACTGGTAGCCCTGGAGGGCTGCGTAGTCGGCGCTGGAGAGGATCTGACGGTCGTAGTCCCGGCGCTTGTGGGTGCGGGGGTTGGGTTTGGTATAGGTGGATGGCATAGGGTTCCTCCTTTTTAAATGCTGCCGATGGCGATCCAGGCCATCTGGCGGGTCGAGAGGGTCGCGGAGCCGACGGCGGGGACGTTGACGGTGAAGCCCGTCGTCGTAACCGCGTCGTTAAACACCGTGCAGATGACGCCGTTGAACGGCTGGCCGATGAGGACGACGGGTTTGGCGGTGAACGTCGTCCCAAAATTGATGGTTGTATTCGTCTGGCCCGTGTTTTTAAACTTGACGGCGGACCAGCCGCAGACGATTTTTTTGTCGCCCAGGAGCGTTGTGGCAGCTTTGTTTGCCAGGTCGTACGCTTTTTTGACGGCGCTGGGGGTCGCGGCGGTGCCGCCGGTCATGCCGGAGGTGCTGAGGATGGAGTCGGAGAGCTTGACATGGCCGTAATTCGTCGCCGAGCCTGCGCCGTAGGTCGTCGCGGTGCTGGCGTGGGCCTTGGGGGCCTTGCCATCGGCCAGGTCATAGGCGGCCTTGACGGCGGCTGGGGTGGCCGCAGTGCCGCCGGAGGCGGCGGCGGACGTGCTGGAGGTGGAGTCCGAAAGCCGGACGTGGCCGTAATTGGCGGCTGTGCCTGCGCCGTAGGTCGTGCTTACGGAGACGGCGTGGTTTTTGGGGGGCGCGTCCTGGGCGGCGGCCAGGGCGGCGTCGGCGGTGGCTTGCGCGGCGATCGCGGTGTTTTCGGCGTTGCTGGCGTCGAGACCGGCGGTGTCGGCGCAGGTATAGGCATCGTCTGCGCGGGCGTAGGCTTCGTCGGCGCGGGATTTGGCTTCTAAGGCGGCGGCGTAGGCGCTGCGGACGGCGGTCGGCGTCGCGGCCACGCCGGAGGGCTCGCCCAGGGCGCTGTCGGTGGCGTCCGACAGGCGGACGTGGCCGTAGCTTGCGGCATTGCCGATGCCGTAGGTCGTCTGGGAGCTGGCGTGGGATTTGGGGGCCTTGGCGTCGAGGCCCGCTTGCAGGGCGTCGGTGATCTCGGCGAGGTCCTGGGCGGCTTCCAGGGCCGTCGCGGCGTCGGATGCGGCGGCTTCCGCTTTGGCATCGGCGTTGGCAGCCGCCGTGGCGGCGCTTTCGGCGGCGGTTTGGGCGGTGCCTACCTTCGAATCGGCGGCGTCTGCTTTGCTGGCGGCGGCGTCTGCTTTGGCATCGGCGGACGCGGCGGCGGTGGCGGCGTTTTCGGCGGTGGCAGCGGCATTCTCGGCGGTACTGGCGGCGGTGGAGACGGCGGCCAGGGCGTTTGCTGCCGTCTGCCGGGCCTCGGCGGCGATGCGGGCGGCGCTGCCGCCGTTGGTTGGGGCGGCGGTCGCGTCTGCCGACGCGGCGGGGGCGTCGGACTGGGCGTTAAGCTGCTCGGCCAGCTGGTAGAGGTACGACCAGAGGGCCTGCCCAGTGGCCCCCCGGGGCGGGGTGGGGTAAGGTTGCGGC
>CAUBQU010000237.1 GCA_958438185.1 uncultured Oscillospiraceae bacterium | reverse complement strand
TACATAGATAGCCTAGATACAACGCAAGGAAATCGCGGCTATACTTATTTTGGCTACACGTACTAGGGGGGGCATCTATGAAAAAGGAACGAATTCGTGTTGGACTGCCGCAGATTTTGTCTGCATGCGTATTGGCTTTCGTTGTAGCGTTGATGTTTGTCGTTGGAAATTTTGCTGCCATTACGACATTAGAGCTAACCCTGCAAGAGCTGCCGCTTTCTTATTATCTCGCCGTTATTGCCCAAGTTGCAGCTGGGGGATATCTCGTTTGGCAGTATTGTTTTAAATCGATGCGCGATATCATTACGTTTTCAGAAAACGGCGTCACACAAAGGCACCGCGCTGAGGTCGTTGCGGAGATTGCGTGGAATGACGTGATGGAAATCGGAATCAAATGGAAGCAGTTTGCTCATTCCATACCTGGGTGGCGGCTGATGCCGGACCGGCGATGTTATATTGTTTATTTTTCAAATCATCGCCTCAGTCCGGAAGAACGGGCCTGCTTAGGGCAGAGGAACCATCAAAACGAAGCGGCTTCCGGTATTATTTATCATACGGATATGGATTTCCGTACCGAGTGCCGCACCTTCGTGCCGAATCCGTATATAACAAAGTATGCCTTTCCCCAATGCCCTGCTTTTTCTGACTTATGCGCCGCGTTTGCCGTTGAAAGCAGCATTGGACAGTGTGCTTATGTCTCCAAAGATGGCGTCGTGCAGAAAATGGACAGTCTCCAGGTCCCGGCGGCGCGGCGGCAATATAGGAAAGAAATATGGTGTGGTATTTTAGGCTTCTGTGCCTATATGATCCTTCTCTTGCTTCCGTCTGCGATACTGATTTTGCGCGACATGGCGCGGTAAGTTATGGCCTGCTGCGGTGCAGGGGGCGGTGAGTCAAGGTGCAATATGCTGGACCGCGGCGCAATGGGGGTGAGAACATGAGAAGACTATGGGCATTTTGTGATTGGAGCCAATATCTCCACGGCGAATACCGGTGCGGGGTTCGGCTGCGGTTTGACCCGGGGTGGACCCGGAGGTCCGGCGGGCTTGCAGGAAGTTTGTAAATTGGCTGCGGGAGTGGTATGAGTTTCCCGTGCGGGTGCCGATCTATTTTAAAAACAAAAAGCAAGTCAGATCCCTCAGTGGAGAATTTGCGTCGGCGGCCTTCTTTGGCCCATTTGATTTAACGCAAGCGCCTTACATACGGATCGCAGTCGGCGATTACACCGATCTATTGGCCGCGCGGGGGCATGACAACGCACTGGCTGCGATCCTGGGCTCCATCTGCCATGAGCTGACCCACTATTTTCAGTGGATCAAGCAGCATGATGTATGGGCGGATCCCGGGCTTGATGCCAAAAGAGAACGCCAGGCGCGTTACTATGCGCGCGAGATCGTCCTGGATTACGCGGATCACGCCGATCACCCGTAGGGGCGGCGTTTGCAGCGGCGGCGCACCCCCACAGAACTACACCTTGACTTGCGGCGGCCTTGTCTGTTAAAATAAAGCTACTTCACTGCCGCTTGCAACCGGGCGTGTCTGGCTGCGGGGGCGGAAAATCGTTCGATAGGGGAAAGCTATGTTTCAATTACTCAAACAGGAGGGGGCGGCGCGCCGGGGGGAATTTACCTGCGCCCACGGCACGGTGCAGACGCCTGTTTTTATGAACGTCGCGACACAGGGCGCGATCAAAGGGGCCCTCAGCGCCGCCGATCTGGAGCAGATCGGCACGCAGGTCTCCCTTTCCAATACCTACCATCTGCATCTGCGGCCCGGTGACCGCCTGGTCCACGATCGGGGCGGCCTGCATAAATTCATGACCTGGAACGGTCCCATTCTGACGGATTCCGGCGGCTTTCAGGTCTTCTCCCTGGCCAGTCTGCGGAAGATCAAAGAGGAGGGTGTCTATTTCTCCTCCCATATTGACGGCCGCAAGATTTTTATGGGCCCGGAGGAGAGTATGCAGATCCAGTCAAACCTGGGGTCTGATATCGCGATGGCGTTTGACGAGTGCGTGGAAAATCCCGCGACTTATGACTATGTCCGGGATTCCTGCGCCAGGACGGCCCGCTGGCTGGCGCGCTGCAAGGCGGAAAATGCCCGGCTGAACGCGCTGCCGGATACGGTCAACCCCCAGCAGATGCTCTGGGGCATCAACCAGGGCGGGACCTATGCCGACCTGCGGGTCGAGAACATGAAGCGCATCGCAGATCTGGACCTGCCGGGCTACGCCATCGGCGGCCTGGCCGTCGGGGAGCCGACGGAGGTCATGTATGAGCTGATCGAGACGATCGAGCCCCATATGCCGAAGGAGAAGACGCGGTACCTCATGGGCGTCGGGACGCCGTCCAATATCATCGAGGGCGTGGCTCGGGGCATCGACTTCTTCGACTGCGTGATGCCTGCCCGGAACGCGCGCCACGCCAAGGTCTTCACCTGGAGCGGGTCGGTCAACCTGCGCAACGCCAAGTACGCAACCGATGACGGCCCGCTGGACCCGGACTGCGATTGCCCCGTCTGCCGCCGGTACACGCGGGCGTACCTGCATCATCTGTTCAAGGCCGAGGAGATGCTGGCCATGCGCCTTGCGGTCATGCACAATCTCTATTTCTACAACCAGCTGACCGCCCGCATCCGCCAAGCGCTGGACGAGGGGACGTTCTCCCAATTCCGCGCGAAATATTCTGCTCGACTTGCAGAAAGAATTTAGTCAAAGTACTTGAAATCTTAAGAAAATCCCGATATAATAACAATAATTTCTACAACGGAGGGCCACACATGATGTCTTTATTTTTAGCCAACGAAACCGCGACCGGCGGCGGTCTGAGCATGATCCTGATCTTCGTCGCAGTCATCGCGATTATGTATTTCCTGATGATCCGTCCGGAAAAGAAAAAGCAGAAGAAGGTC
>CAUBQU010000236.1 GCA_958438185.1 uncultured Oscillospiraceae bacterium | reverse complement strand
CAGCAATACGTGCCATACTACTTCAGCACCTCCTATTAGCCTTGTCTCTGCTTATGCTTCGGGTTTTCGCAAATTACCATAACGCGTCCATGGCGCTTAATGATCTTGCATTTTTCGCACATGGGCTTTACGGACGGTCTTACCTTCATACTGTTAACCTCCAAATGAGCACGATGTCTCTAATTACTTACTTCTCCAGGTGATCCGGCCAACGGTCAGATCATACGGAGACATCTGAACTGTAACCTTGTCACCGGGCAAGATCTTGATATAATTCATTCTGAGCTTGCCGGAAATGTGCGCCAGAATGGTATGCCCGTTGCCGATATCGACCTTGAACATAGCATTCGGCAGTGCATCGGTAACGATGCCCTCAATATCGATTACGCCGTCTTTTGCCAAGTTAATTAACCTCCTTGGTTATGACTGTTGATTTTCTGGCTCAAACAGGCCAAATCCTTTCGTAATTCGCTGTTGAGTACCCGCTGACCGCTGCGGATCTTCTCCGCAACGCGGGTTTCACTCCGAGCGACTTTACGGACATGCTTCAGCTTCTTCCACTTGGGGTGCTCGAGCTTTCTTTCTTTACCATTTACGATACAGACCAGATCGTCCTTTGTCGCAAGGACATAGAACACCAGGCCGCTGTCTCGTCCGGCTGTCGAAATGACAATGTCCGATTTGGATACTTCCATACTAAAGCCCCTCGGCGACGGTGAGTATTTCCGGTTCGCCGTCTGTAATGAGCACAGTATTTTCATAGTGGGCCGCCAGCTTGCCGTCGCAGGTCACCGTTGTCCAACGGTCCTTGAGCACCCGCACTTCGTAGGTGCCTTCCGTTACCATTGGTTCAATGGCGATGGTCATGCCGCGGATAAGCCGGGGTCCTCTGCCGGGTTTCCCGAAATTCGGGACTTCCGGTTCTTCATGCAACTGCGCACCTACACCGTGACCTATGAAGCTGCGTACTACAGAAAAACCGTTCGCTTCCACATACGTTTGCACCGCATGCCCAATGTCGGAGATCCGACACCCTTGCTTTGCGAATTTCAAACCCTCAAAAAAACTCTGTTTGGTGACGTCAATGAGCTTCCTGGCTTGCGGAGAAATTTCTCCGCAAGCATAGGTCGCGGCGCAGTCACCATGAAACCCCTTAAAATAAGCGCCAACATCTACAGAGACAATGTCGCCCTCCCGCAGCACGCGATGATCCGGAATGCCGTGGATCACGGTCTCATTCACAGAGATACACGCACTGGCAGGGAAACCGCCGTAATGCAAAAAGGAAGGTTTCGCGCCATGCGACACGATAAAATCGTGGACAGCCTTGTCAATTTGACGGGTTGTTACCCCAGGCCTTACCATTTTCCCGGCCAAAGCACGGGCTGCCGCGGTAAGTTTACAGGCCTGACGCATTGCGTCAATTTCGCGTTCATTTTTAATCGGAATCATGAGTTACTCACCCAGGACTTCCATGATCGCGCTGGTCGCCTTTTCGATCGGCTGATTGCCGTCGACCAGCTGCAGCTTGCCAAGCTTCTGGTAGAATTCCTTCAGCGGCTCCGTTTCCTTATGGAAGACGGAGAGGCGATTGCGGACCGTCTCCGGTGCGTCATCCTTGCGGATGGAAAGCGCACCGCCGCAGCTATCGCAGACGCCTTCCGCCTTGGGCGGGTTGGCGACGACGTGATAGCTGGCGCCGCAGCAGGAGCAGACCCGGCGGCCCGTCATCCGCTTTTCGATCACCTCATCGGCGATCTCAATGGAGATGACATGGTCAAAATGAATGCCGCGGTCTTCCAGTGCCTGCGCCTGGGGAATTGTCCGGGGCATGCCGTCGAGGATGTAGCCGCCTGCGCAGTCAGGCTGCGCAACACGGTCCGCCACAATGCCGATGATAACATTGTCGGGAACCAGCTTGCCTTCATCCATATAACGCTTGGCTTCCAGGCCCGTCTTCGTCCCGTTCCGGATGGCTTCCCGCAGGATGTTGCCGGTCGAGATGGTGGGGATGGAAAGTTTGGATGCAATGATCTCCGCCTGCGTGCCTTTGCCTGCACCAGGTGCGCCCAAAAGGATCAATTTCATGAAAATTCCTCCTTACTCCAGGAAACCCTTGTAGTGCCGCATCAGCATCTGCGCTTCCATAGCAGCCACAGTTTCCAGTGCGACGCCAACGACGATGATAACCGATGTACCGCCGATGGACAGGTTCGAGATTTTCAGAATGTCACCCACAATAATGGGCAGCAGTGCAACAACACCCAGATAGAGCGCGCCAAAGAACGTGATCTTGTTGATCACCTTGCTGATGAAGTTTGCCGTCGGCTTGCCGGGCCGGAAGCCAGGGATAAAACCGCCGTTCTTCTGCAGATTGTTGGAGATCTCCACCGGGTTGTACTGGATCGTCGCATAGAAATAGGAGAATGCGATAATCAGCAGGAAATAGCAGATGGCGTAGATCACGCTGCTCGGGCTGAACAGGTACTTGTACCAGCCGTTGCTGCTGGACATGCCGCAGAACATGGCGATCGTCGCGGGCAGGGATGCGATGGACTGGGCGAAGATGATGGGCAGAACGCCGGACATATTGACCTTGATGGGCAAATGGGTGTTCTGGCCGCCGTACATCTTGCGGCCGACCATACGCTTTGCATACTGTACCGGGATCCGGCGTTCGGAATTCGTCACGAAGATGATCAGGACGATCAGCGCCAGGATGCCGACCAGGAGCAGCAGCGCAACATACCATGCCAGGCCGCCGTTGGCAACGTTGGTCACCATCGTGCTGATGCCAGACGGGATGCGGGAAATGATATTGGCAAACAGGATAATGGAGATGCCATTGCCGATACCAAATTCTGTAATCTGTTCGCCCAACCACATGACGAAGGCAGAACCAGCCGTGAAGGAC
>CAUBQU010000235.1 GCA_958438185.1 uncultured Oscillospiraceae bacterium | reverse complement strand
GGACTACACCATGGAGGACAAGGCAAAGTACACCGTCGAAGAGTGCAAAGAGCGCGATGCGACGTATGCCAAGCCCATCAAGGTCCGGGTCCGTCTGCTGAACAAAGAGACGGGCGAGATCAAGGAGCAGGAGATCTTCATGGGCGATTTCCCGCTGATGACCCAAGGGGGTACCTTCGTCATCAACGGCGCGGAGCGCGTGATCGTCTCCCAGATCGTCCGCAGCCCCGGCATGTACTACGGCCACGAGGTCGATAAGGCCGACCAGCACACCTACACCGCGACGGTCATCCCCTACCGCGGCGCCTGGCTGGAATACGAGACGGATACGCAGGACGCCTTCTATGTCCGTATTGATAAAAACCGCAAGCTGCCCATCACCTGCCTGATCCGCGCCCTGGGCGTGACGACGGACGCCGCTATTAAGGACCTCTTCGGCGAGGATCCCCGCATCCTGGCGACCCTGGAGAAGGACACCTGCCACAGCCGCGAGGAATCCCTGCTGGAGATCTATCGCCGCCTGCGTCCGGGCGAACCGCCCACGGTGGAAAACGCCGAGAGCTATCTGGACGCCTTGTTCTTCGATGCGCGCCGCTACGACGTCTCGAAGGTTGGCCGCTATAAGTTCAATAAGAAGATGGATATCTGGTCCCGCCTGTGCGGCCAAATGCTGGCAGAGCCGGTGGCGGACCCGATGACGGGCGAGATCCTGGCCATGCCCGGCGAAGTCATTTCCCGGGAAAAGGCCCACGAGATCTCCGAACGCGGCGTCAACGAAGCGATCGTGGATGTAAACGGCACCCGCGTCAAGGTCTTCTCCAACGGCATGGTCAATATGGCCAACTTTGTCGACTTTGATCCGGCGGAATACGGCATCAAGGAAAAGGTCTGCTTCGCGGCGTTAAAGCAGCTGCTGGATACCGTCGAGCCCGGCGGCTGGAAAGCAGCTATCGAGGAATACCGGGAGGATCTGCTGCCCAAGCACATCACCCGGGACGATATCCTCGCTTCGATCAACTATCTCAACTGCGTCGTCTACGGCCTGGGCACGACGGACGACATTGACCATCTCGGCAACCGCCGCCTGCGCTGCGTGGGCGAGCTGCTGCAGAACCAGTTCCGCGTCGGCTTTACCCGTCTCGAGCGCGTCATCCGCGAGCGGATGACCGTGCAGGATGCGGAGACGATCACGCCCCAGAGCCTGATCAACATCCGCCCGGTGACGGCGGTCATCAAGGAATTCTTCGGGTCCTCCCCGCTGTCGCAGTTTATGGACCAGAACAACCCCCTGGCCGAGCTGACCCACAAGCGCCGTCTCTCCGCGCTGGGCCCCGGCGGCCTGTCCCGGGAGCGCGCCTCCTTTGACGTCCGCGACGTCCACTACAGCCACTACGGCCGTATGTGCCCCATCGAGACGCCGGAAGGTCCGAACATCGGCCTGATCAACTACCTGGCGTCCTTTGCCCGGATCAACGAATACGGCTTCGTGGAAGCGCCCTACCGCAAGGTGGACAAGGCCACCGGCCGCGTGACGGACGAGGTCGTCTACATGACGGCGGACGTCGAGGACGACTACTATGTCGCCCAGGCTTCGGAGCCGCTGGATGAAAACGGCTGCCTGGCCAACGCCCGTGTGACCTGCCGCCACAGAGATGAGATCATCTCCGTCGACCGTGAAATGATCGACTTTACCGACGTCTCCCCGAAGATGATGACCTCCGTCGCGACGGCGTTCATCCCCTTCCTGCAGAACGACGACGCAAACCGTGCCCTGATGGGCGCGAACATGCAGCGCCAGGCTGTCCCGCTGATGGTGACGGAAGCGCCCATCGTCGCGACCGGTCTGGAGCACAAGTGCGCGCTGGACTCCGAGGTCTGCATCAAGGCCGCGGGCGATGGCGTGGTCAGCAAGGTCTCCGCGACGGATATCGTCGTCCGCTACGATGACGGCGACGTCATCGACCATAAGCTGACAAAGTTTGCCCGCTCCAACCAGGGCACCTGTGTCAACCAGCGTCCCATCGTCGAGGTCGGCGAGCGGGTCGAAAAGGATCAGATCATTGCAGACGGCCCGGCCTGCTCCCAGGGCGAGATCGCGCTGGGCAAGAACGTCCTGGTCGGCTTCATGACCTGGGAAGGCTACAACTACGAGGACGCCATCCTCCTGAACGAGCGCCTGGTGCGCGAGGATGTCTTTACCTCCATTCATATTGAAGAGTACGAGACCGAGTCCCGCGATACGAAGCTGGGGCCGGAAGAGATCACCCGGGATATCCCCAATGTCGGCGAGGACACCCTGAAGGATCTGGACGAAAACGGCATCATCCGCGTTGGCGCGGAGGTCACCTCCGGCGATTACCTGGTCGGCAAGGTCACGCCCAAGGGCGAGACGGAGCTGACGGCTGAGGAGCGCCTGCTGCGCGCCATCTTCGGCGAGAAGGCCCGGGAAGTCCGCGATTCTTCGCTGAAGGTCCCCCACGGTGAATCTGGCATCATTGTCGATGTCAAGGTCTTCACCAGAGAAAATGGCGACGAGCTCTCGCCCGGCGTCAACAAGGTCGTCCGGGTCTATATCGCCCAGAAGCGGAAGATCTCCGTCGGCGATAAGATGGCCGGCCGTCACGGCAACAAGGGCGTCGTCTCCCGGGTCCTGCCCCAGGAGGACATGCCGTTCCTGCCGGATGGCACGCCGTTGGATATCGTCCTGAATCCCCTGGGCGTCCCGTCCCGTATGAACATCGGGCAGGTCCTGGAGGTCCATCTGGGCTATGCGGCCCACGAACTGGGATGGAAGATTGCGACGCCGATTTTCGACGGCGCCAACGAAAAAGACATCCGCGAGACGCTGAAGCTGGCGGGCGTCGCGGAGGACGGTAAGACGGTCCTCTACGATGGCCGGACCGGCGAGGCCTTTGACCAGCGTGTCACCGTTGGCTATC
>CAUBQU010000234.1 GCA_958438185.1 uncultured Oscillospiraceae bacterium | reverse complement strand
CCGACGGTTGCGCCCTCCTCGATCGTGACGTTCTCGGCCACGATGCAGTGCTTGACGGACGCGCCCGCCTTGATGACAGTACCGCCCATGACGACTGCAGCTTCGACCGTTGCGCCCTTTTCGACGACAACGCCGGGGAACAGGATGGAATTGTTGACCGTGCCGTTGACCTTGCAGCCTTCAGAAACCATGGAGTTGACGATGGTGGCGTCGCTGCCGATCTGCTGGCAGGGACGGCCCGTGTTGCGGGAGTAGATCTTCCAGTTCTCATCGAACAGGTTGATGCCGGAATGCTTCGGGTCCAGGACCTCCATGTTGGCCTGCCACAGGCTGGAGATCGTGCCAACGTCCTTCCAGTAGCCGCTGAAGTGGTAGGCGTACATACGGCGGCCGTCCTTCAGCAGGTTGGGGATAACGTTCTTGCCGAAATCATTCTCGGAGTTGGGGTCGGCCTCGTCCTCGGTCAGGTACTTCTTCAGGATGTCCCAGTTGAAGATGTAGATGCCCATGGAAGCCAGATTGGACTTGGGCTCCTTCGGCTTTTCCTGGAAGGCGTTGATGCGGTCATCCTCATCGGTGACCATCAGGCCGAAGCGGGATGCCTCGCTCCATGGCACTTCCATGACGGCGACGGAGAACTCTGCGTTCTTCTCCTTATGGAAACGCAGGAAGTCAGAGTAATCCTGCTTGCAGATCTGGTCGCCGGAGAGGATGATGACATACTTGGGGTCATAGCGGTCAATGAAGGACAGGTTCTGATAGATGGCGTTGGCCGTGCCCTTGTACCAGTCAGAGCCGGAGGCCTGCTGGTACGGCGGCAGAACGTGAACACCGCCGTGCAGGCGGTCAAGGTCCCACGGCTGGCCGTTGCCGATGTACTCGTTCAGGACGAGGGGCTGATACTGGGTCAGGATGCCCACCGTGTCAATGTCAGAATTGACACAGTTGGACAGCGGGAAGTCGATGATACGATACTTTCCGCCAAACGGAACTGCCGGCTTGGCGAGCTTCTGGGTCAGCGCGTACAGACGCGAGCCCTGGCCGCCTGCCAGGATCATTGCGATCATTTCTTTAGCCATAAGATTTCTCCCCTTAAAATTTCGGCAGAATGCCGTTTTTAACATATATCCAAAGACGGCTTACACCGTCGTTTTGGCCTTGGGCGGACGTCCGCGGCGCTTGGGAGCCGCCTCGGTCCCGGCGTCTGCGGCAGGGGCCGCAGTCTTGGCAGTGGTTTTTGCCGTCTTTTTGGCGGCGGGCTTGGCGGGCTTTTCCGCTGCCTTGTCCTCCGCCTTGGCGGCGCGCGGCTTGCGGGCAGCGGGCACGCTCAGGTAGAGGGTGGACAGCGGCGGCAGCGTCAGCGAAATATGCTGGTCGAAGCCGTGCATCGGGCCCTTCTTCGCCTTGACCGTGCCGTTGGTCACGCCGGAGCCGCCGTACTTCTTATCGTCGGAGTTGAGAATCTCCTTGTAGCTGCCGGGGTTCGGCACGCCCATCTGGTACTCCTTGCGCAGCACCGGGTTGAAGTTGCATACGACAAGCACCATCTTGCCCGCAGCGTCGCGGCGCAGGAACGCGATGACGCTCTGCTTGCTGTCGTCGGGCACGATCCACTGGAAGCCCTCCCAGCTGTAATCGACCTGCCACAGGGCGGGCGTGTCACGGTAGAAGTGGTTCAGATCCCTGACGTAGCTTTGCAGCTCACGGTGCTTATCGTAGCCGAGCAGCATCCAGTCGAGCGGCTTCTTCTCGTCCCACTCGATAAACTGGCCGAAGTCCTGGCCCATAAAGAGCAGCTTTTTGCCGGGGTGGGCCATCATGTAGCCGAAGAAGGTGCGCAGGTTCGAGAATTTTTCCTCATAATCGCCGGGCATCTTGTTCAGCAGGCTGCACTTGCCGTGGACGACCTCGTCGTGGCTGATGGGCAGCACGAAGTTCTCACTGAACGCATAGAAGAAGCTGAACGTGACCTTGCCGTGGTTGCCAGCGCGGAAGAGCGGGTCGGTTTTCATGTAGCTGAGCATGTCGTTCATCCAGCCCATGTTCCACTTGAAATTGAAGCCCAAGCCTCCGTCGGACGCGGGCTTTGTGACCAGCGGCCAGGCGGTGGATTCCTCGGCGATCATCATTTTATGCGGATAGCGGCCCAGGATAGCCGTGTTCAGCTTCTGCAGGAAGGCGATGGCCTCGAGATTTTCCTTGCCGCCGTTGACGTTCTGCTCCCACTCGCCGTCCTTGCGGTTGTAGTCGAGGTAGAGCATACTGGCGACAGCATCGACGCGCAGACCGTCCACATGATAGCGGTCCACCCAGAACATGGCGCTGGAGATCAGGAAGCTCTCGACTTCCTTCATGCCGTAGTTAAAGACCATCGTGCCCCATTCCTTGTGCTCACCGCGGCGGGGGTTGGGGTCCTCATAGCAGGGGGCGCCGTCGAACATGTACAGGCCGTAGCCATCCTTCGGGAAGTGGGCCGGAACCCAGTCCAGAATGACGCCGATGCCCGCCTGATGCAACTTGTCGACGAAGGCCATGAAGTCCTTCGGCGTGCCGTAGCGGCTTGTCGGGGCAAAATAGCCCGTGACCTGATAGCCCCAGCTGCCGTCGAAGGGATACTCGGTGATGGGCAGCAGCTCCACGTGGGTGTAGCCCATTTCCTTTATGTACGGGATCAGCTCGTCGGCCAGCTCGGCATAGTTGTAGGGCACGCCGTTTTCGGGGTCCTTCATCTTCCAGCTGCCGACCTGCATCTCGTAAATGGACATCGGACTGTTGATGACATCCCGCTTTTCCTCGTCACTGACCCAGGCGGCATCCCCCCAGGTGTAGCCCTCAATATCATAGACCTTGCTGCCGTTGGACGGGCGGGTCTCAGTATGGAAGGCATACGGGTCAGCCTTATAGACCAGCTCATCCGCCGGGGTGGTGATGCAGTATTTGTAG
>CAUBQU010000233.1 GCA_958438185.1 uncultured Oscillospiraceae bacterium | reverse complement strand
CCATGAAAAAGGTAATGGTACTGGAGGACGAGTCCAGCATCCGCAGTTTTATCGTCATCAATCTGCGCCGCGCCGGGTATGAGGTCATCGAGGCCGAGACGGGCGAGGAGGCGCTGGAAAAGCTGCAGCAGAACCACGATATCCGCGTGGCGCTGCTCGATATCATGCTGCCGGGCATCGACGGGTTCGAGGTCTGCCGCCGCATCCGCGCGACGAACGCGCAGATCGGCATCATTATGCTGACCGCCCGCTCGCAGGAGATGGACAAGGTCACGGGCCTGATGACCGGCGCGGACGACTATGTCACAAAGCCGTTCTCCCCGGCGGAGCTGACGGCCCGTATCGACGCACTGTACCGCCGCCTCGGCGGCGACGGTGCGGCCTCACCGGAGTTTTTGACCTACGGCCCCTTCCGGCTCAACACCCGGAACCGGACCCTGGAAAAAAACGCTGTGCGCATCCGCCTGACCCAGGTGGAGTACGGTATTATGAAGCTCTTTATGCAAAACCCGGGCCGCGCCCTCTCCCGGGAGGAGATCCTGGCCAGCGTCTGGGGGCGGGATTATAACGGCGAATTGAAGATCGTGGATGTCAATATCCGCCGCCTGCGGATCAAAATCGAGGACGATACCTCCAACCCCGTCTATATCACGACGGATTGGGGCTATGGCTATAAATGGGGTGCTTGAGGCAGATGGCCGGAAGAACGAAGCGTCAGAAGCGAAAAAAGCTCGGCGGCATCCAACGCCGCTGGCTGGTGAATATCGTCAGCTGGGTCGTGCTGCTGGTCGTCGTCTGCGTATTTGCAGGGGCGCTGGCCATTGCGTCGTACTATTACTCCAATATGCGCTACAGCATGGAGGCCAAGGCCCGGGCCACGGCGGATTTTTTCCGCGGCTACAGCAACCTGAGCTACAACGAATACTACGAGACCTGCGTGACCTTCACCCAGTCGTTTGAGGACAAAAACTTCATGGAGCTGCAGTTTATCAATCCCGACGGCTCCGTCGTTGTCTCGTCCTACGGTCAGTGGTCCGGCCAGCAGCCGGGCACGCCGGATATCACCGAGGCGGTGAAGCGGCAGAAGCTTGCCTATTTTTCCGGGCGGAACCCCCGGACGGGGGAGCGCATTATGGCCGTCTCTACGCCGGTGCGGTATATTGACGGCGAGGTCATCGGCGTGCTGCGCTATGTGACGAGCCTGCGGGTCGCGGACCGGCAGATCTTCTGGATCGCTGTGCTGGCTGTTCTCATCGGGGCGGTGTTTATCACCCTGATTTTGCTGAGCAACAAATTCTTCATCCGCTCCATCCTGGATCCGGTGCTGGATATCACGGCGACGGCCAAGCGCATCGCTGCCGGGAGCTACGGTGTCCAGATCCAAAAGAAATATGACGACGAGATCGGCGAGCTGGCGGAGACGATCAACGATATGTCCAACAAGATCAGCCAGAACGGGCAGATGCAGTCGGAATTCGTCTCCTCTGTCTCCCACGAACTGCGGACCCCGCTGACCGCCATCGCCGGTTGGGGCGAGACGCTTCTGTCTGCCGAGCATATGGACCCGGTGGAGACCCGCCGCGGGATGCTCATCATCCTCCGGGAGACGAAGCGGCTGACCCAGCTGGTGGAGGAGCTGCTGGATTTCACCCGCATTCAGGATGGCCGCTTTACCCTCAATGTCCAGATGAGCGATATTCTGGCGGAGTTTGAGGATACGGTCTTTATGTACGGCAGCAGGCTCCGCCAGGAGGGCATCGAGCTGCGCTATATTGAGACGACGGACGAGATTCCCGAGATCCCCTGCGACGCGGCGCGGCTGCGGCAGGTGTTTTTGAACATTCTTGATAACGCTGCCAAGCACGGCGGCGAGGGGAAGAAGATTACTGCGTCCATGCAGCTGGAGGATGGCGCCATCGTCGTCCGCATCCGGGACTTTGGCCCCGGCATTCCGGAGGACGAGCTGCCGCATGTCAAAATGAAATTCTATAAGGGCAGCTCCAAGGCCCGGGGCAGCGGCATCGGCCTCGCTGTGTGCGACGAGATCGTGACGATGCATGGCGGCACCCTGGAGCTGGGAAACGCCACCGGCGGCGGTACGCTGGTGACGATCCGCCTGCCGGTGGAGCAGCCGTGAGGGGCGGGCGTCAGAAAGGTTGACTATGGAGAAAAAACAAACCCCGGTACAAGAAAAATTTAAAACCATGATCGGCGGGCAGGCCCTGATCGAGGGCATTTTGATGCGCGGGCCGGAAAAGCAGGCCATCGTCGTCCGCAGCCAGGATGGGCTGGTGGAAAAGGTCGAGCCGCTGCGGGCCAATCGCAAGCGCTGCCCGGTCTGGGGCTGGCCGCTGATCCGCGGCGTCGTCAATTTTGGCGGGTCGATGTACAGCGGCGTCAAGGCGCTGATGTTCTCTGCCGATTATTACCAGGGCGACGAGGTCCTGTCCGACGAGCCGACGAAATTTGAGCGCTGGATCGAACGGCACTTTGGGACGAAAGCCATGGAGCAGTTTATCCTGGTGCTGGCTGTCGTGCTGGGCATCGGGTTTTCCATTGGTCTGTTTTTCCTGCTGCCAATGCTGCTTTCGGAATTTGCCCTGGCGTGGATCGGCAGTGATTTTGTGCGGAATCTGATCGAGGGTATCATTCGGGTGGCGATCTTCCTCGGATATATGATCGCCGTCTCCCGGCTGAAGGATATGAAGCGGGTCTTCTCCTACCACGGCGCGGAGCATAAGACCATCCGCTGCTACGAGGCAAAGCTTCCGCTGACGGTGGAAAATGTCCGGCCCATGACGCGGCTGCACCCCCGCTGCGGGACAAGCTTTTTGTTCGTCGTGATGATCGTGTCGATTTTGGTGTTTTCCGTGTTCTCCTCGATCTTCCATATTAAGGCGAAGCTGCTGAAGGTGCTGGTGAAGCTTTTGCTGCTGCCGGTGGTCGTCTCCATCA
>CAUBQU010000232.1 GCA_958438185.1 uncultured Oscillospiraceae bacterium | reverse complement strand
GGGGATCCGCGCATTCAAGATCGCCCCGGCGCACATGGGGCAGGGCTCCAGCGTGACATAAAGGGTGCACTCCCACAGCCGCCAGCCGCCCAGGCGGCGGCATGCCTCGTCAATGGCCAGCAGCTCGGCGTGGTGCAGGGCGTTTTTCCCCGTCTCCCGGCGATTGCTGCCCCGGCCGACGATCTCGTCGCCCCGGACGACGACGCAGCCCACCGGGACCTCCCCGGCCTGCGCCGCCTGATGCGCCAGTTTCAGCGCCGCCTGCATCCATTTTTCGTCTTCCATCGTTCCTCCGTGCTCCGCCGGGCGGAAATTTTTTTGCCGTCCGACACTTTTTCCTATTGACGAATCGGGTTTCTTTCGCTATTATAATAGCAAGCTATGCGGGTATAATTCATCGGTAGAATGCGACCTTCCCAAGGTTGATAGGTGGGTTCGACTCCCATTACCCGCTCCAACCCCATGCAGCGCTGCGCTGTGTGGGGTTCTTTTTTCTCCCGTACCTGATTTGGAAACCGCCGCAGATGGGCTTTCCATCTGCGGCGGTCATCTAGCCTATTTCGGCCGCGCAGGCCGCCGGGCGCCGCCGCGGCGCCGCTTTGCCGGGGCGGGCTGCTTCCGCGCCAGACGCTTCCGCGCTGGGCGCGGACGCCGCGCCTGCGGGGGCGCCGCCTGCAGCTGCTGCATGCAGCCGTGAAATTCCTCATAAAATGCCAGGCTGCCGGGCAGCAACGTGCCGTCCGCCTCATACCAGCCGCAGGGCTCCAGCGTCACACTGGAAAACGCCGCCGCGAAGCGCCGCCCCAGGCCCAAGGATTCGGCATAGGGCAGCATCCTGTAAAAATACTGGCTGGCCTGCCCCTGCAGCTTTTCTGCGTCCCCGGCCCGCAGACCCCGCAGGTAGCGGTAAAGAGACAGGCTCTGCTCCAACATCGCCACCCCATTGCCGCTGCGCTGCACGCCAAAAAGCAGCAGCAAGCCAAGCGCCAACTGCAGCGCCAGCGCCGCCAGCATCACGCCGCCGCAACCAGCCAGCGCGCCGCCCAGCTCCAGCAGTACAGCGCAGCCCAAGGCGCACAGGCGCTGCCGCCGCGCGCCGCGATGCAGCAGCCGCAGCGCCCCCGCCTGGACCAACCAGAACAGGCCGCCGCCCACCAGCGTGATCGGGATCACCGCCAGCAGCCGCACCGGGCCGCTGGGGATGGCCAGATCCGCCGCCGCCAAGCTGGCCGCCAAGCCCGCCGCCAGGCAGATCACACGCAAAAACAGCGGGCTGATCGCATTTTTGTGGAACAGCCGCTGCACCCAGAAGTGCAGCGCAGGCTTCGGCGCATACTGGGCCACGGATGTATACCGCCGCCCCGGCGCTTCGACCGTATCGCCTTTGGAAAACAGCGCCTGGAAGATCTTCGTCTCATAGCTCTCCCGCTCGTTGCCCATGACCATACGGCGATGCAGGCAGCAGGTGCCATCGGCACGGCGGGTGATCGTCAAATACCCATTGGCAGCCCAATCCGCCGCCATCAGCGCAAGCTCCGGCGTATCGCCAGCCAAAATGCAGCGCATGACCCCGGCGTTGGCCCCGGCAGGCGGGCGGGTCTGGCTGCCCAGCTTGGGCAGGCGGTAGCGCATCTTGAAAAACCAGAGCAGCAGTGCCAGAACCCAGCAGGCGATGAGCAGCAGCCGGTCCGCCAGGAGCGTCTGCCCCGCGACATGGCGCATGGAGAAATACCCCGCGTCCAGGTCCAGGCTGAGATCCAGCGCATCCCCCGCCAGCAGCTTTTGCTTGACCGCTGCGGTGATCACGCCGCCCTCGACGGAGATATCCATATAATTGTCGATCCCATCGGCGTAGTACCCGCTGGAAAAGACTGGGCTGGCAGAAAATTCCGCCGGGAAATTGACGGTATAGGTGAGCTTGGCCACATCGCCGCCCTGGGCCGCCAGCAGGGGAACCGAAAAGGTCTGGCCCTTGCCATTCTCCGTCACCGTATTGCGCACCGTGTAGGACCAGGTGACGTTCATCTGCCCGGAGAACCCTGCCTCCCGGGTAAAGACCAGGGCGCTGACGCCGTTTTCCTTCCGCACCGACGTCGCATAGATCTCCGCCGACGCGCCGCTGACATGCTCCCCCAGGGGAATGGAAAATTCTGTCACCGGTTCGGCAAAGTCGATCACACCGGAGACGGTAAAGCGGCAAGTCCCGCTGGTGTCCACATCGCAGACGCCGTCCACGGACGAAAAGGTGTAAGCACCGGCGCCCACGCAAAGCAGCAGCACCAGGGCCAGCCCCAGCAGGGCTCTTCTGAGATATTTCACCGGCATCGCACCGCCTTTCTCTCTTTTTTGTTATTCTACACCACAACGGCGGAAATTGCAACGAAACTGCCGGGATTTGGAATTTCCATTTACTTTAAAATCAGACTGTGGTAAGATATTCCCAAGTAAGAAAGGTGCGGATCGACGATGGAAAAGGCTTATCAATTTTACGCATGGATCTCCCGGATGCGGTATATCACCCGCTGGGGCCTGATGCGCAACACATTTTCAGAAAATATTCAGGAGCACAGCCATATGGTCGCCGTGCTGGCCCATGCGCTGGCTCTCATCCGGCGGGATATCCTGGGCGGCGAGGCCGACCCGGATCGCTGCGCTACGGCGGCGCTGTTCCACGACGTGCCGGAGATCCTCACCGGCGATCTACCAACGCCGGTCAAATATTTCAATCCCGAGATCAAGGCCGCCTATAAGCAGGTCGAGCGGGTCAGCGGCGAAAAGCTGCTGCAAATGCTGCCGCAGGAGCTGCAGCCCAGCTACGCCCCCTTCGTTTTGGAGTCCGACCCTGCCACCGGCGCGCTGGTCAAAGCAGCTGATAAGCTCTCGGCCCATATTAAATGTATCGAGGAGCTCAAGGCGGGCAACCTGGAATTTGAGTCCGCCGCAAAGCAGACCCGGCGGGCGCTGGACCAGATGCAGC
>CAUBQU010000231.1 GCA_958438185.1 uncultured Oscillospiraceae bacterium | reverse complement strand
ATGCTGGATATTCCATTACGGAGCTGGTAAAGGAAGCGGATCGGGCGATGTACGAGCAGAAAAAAGAATATTACCAAGAAGTTGGTCATGACCGCAGAGAGCGTAGAACACACTGCGTACAGGGTCCAGAATGATGGCGAGGGCTTGACGTGATGCGTTTTTCTGCCGGAGCTTGGGAAAAAGCAGCGCCTGATGTCAGGCGCTGCTTTTCTGTGCGGTTATTTTGCGCGTTTAAGCCTCGTGGAGCAGGTGCGCCTGGTAGAGCAGGCAGGCGGCTTCCCGGCGGGTCAGGCTGCGGTCATAGTCGGCGCAGTCAAGTTGCAGGTCTGCCGCGGCCAGTGTGCTGACGGCCGACTCGGCCCAGGTGGGGAGGACCGTCTCCGGAGCGAAGACCGTCGCCGTCTCCGGCTGGGGCAGCTGCAGGATATTTTGCAGCATCACCGCCGCCTGGGCGCAGGTGACGGGTTCATTGGGGGCAAACAGCAGCCCGTCCGACGCGGGAATACCGGAGACAATGCCGCAGCGCAGGGCGGCGCTCAGATAGGGGCGCATCCAGGCGGGCGCGTCGTCCTCGTCGGAGAATCCGGCGTCAGTCTCGACCGCGTCCGGCGCAAGACCGGCCACCTGCATGGCCATGACGAGAAATTCCCCCCGGGAGAGGCTGGCGTTCGGTTCAAAGCAGGCCTGGCCGCCCAGCTCCCGGCCGGAGAACAGGCCGCTGGTCCGGAGCCACATAGCTTCGAACTGGTCATAGTCGCCGTCAAGATCGGCGTAGGCTGCTGCATCGGCGGCCTTTTGAATGCGGACGGTCACCGTCGCTTCGTTGGAGACGTTGCCCGCCGCATCCGTCGCCGTATAGGTGAAGCGGTCGGTGCCGACCTTGTTTTCCTTCGGCGTATAGAGGAAGGTGCCGTCTTCCGAAATGGTGACCTCGCCGCGCTTCGGCGCCCGGACGAGCTGGTAGGTCATAGCGCCTTCTGCGCCGCCCTCGACCTGGAGCGTGCCGTTATTGGCGATGTTCCGGTAGGTCTCAAGCTTGCCGTCCTTCGCCACCGGCGGCTCTGTCTTGCCGTCGGAGACGGCGACGGTCAGCTGGGCCTGGTTGCCCAGCGCGCCATCTTCAATGGGGCAGTAGGTCAGGGCGAGCTCGCCATCGCGCTGGGCGGCGGGGCGGAGCGTAACGGCATCCAGCGCATTGGCCGGGAGCACGTCACCGGCCCGCAGCACCCGGCTGCCGTAGCAGAAGCTGCCGTCCGCCGCCGTGGGTACAGAGCGGATCAGAATCCCGTCGACGGCCTGCCCGGCGGCAAAATCCTCGCTGTGCAGCTGGCAGGTCTCGTCCCAGGGAATCTCATAGGCTGCAGCCCAGGCTGCCTGGGTCAGCAGCAGCGCTGCCCCGGCGGCGGCCAGCAGCCGGGTCATTCTTTGCGTAAATTTGTGTTGCATCAGAGACTACCTCCTAATGAAAGTCATCGCTGGTAGTATCTGCCGCCGCTGGCGGAATATGCGCCGGGCTGGAAAAAATTTACCTTGCTGGGGGAAATTCTGCTGCGCGGCAAAAATCCCGGAAATTTTCCGCTGATTTTCGTGCAAATGGGGATTGCCGGAGGCGTGGAAATGTGTTAAAGTATAGGAAATCATACCTTTCGTATCGAAATAGCCGGTACAAGTACTCCAGAAAGGAGTTTCCCTCATGAAAGAATTTGACATCAAAACAAAAATCTATTTCGGCCAGGATTCGCTGGACCGCCTGAAGGCGATGCCCTATCAGCGGGTGATGATCATTGCCGACCCCTTTGTCGTCTCCTCCGGGATGGTGCAGCACGCGGTGCGCCGCCTGCAGGCTGCCGGGAAGACCTATTCGATCTACAGTGACGTCGTGCCCGATCCTCCGATCGAGAAGGTCGTCGCCGGGATCGGTGCGGCGCTGCAGTTCCGGCCGGAGGTCATTGTCGCCATCGGCGGCGGCAGTGCCATCGACCTGTCCAAGTCCGTGCGGAAGTTTGCCCGCAATGTGGACCCGACCTTCTCCGCCCGCCTGATCGCCGTCCCGACGACCAGCGGCACCGGCAGCGAGGTCACCTGCTTTGCTGTCATTACAGACCCGGAGAAGAATGTCAAATACCCCCTGACGTCGGATGATCTGGTCCCTGACGAGGCGATCCTGGACGAGGTCCTGGTCAAGAGCGTCCCCGCCTCCGTCACGGCGGATACGGGAATGGATGTCATGACCCACGCGCTGGAGGCCTATGTCAGCATCCAGAACAATGAATTTTCCGGCGCATTCGCCGAGAAAGCCGTCGAGATCTGCGGCCAATTCCTGCTGCGCTCCCAGGCGGATAATAACGACACCCATGCCCGGCGGAAGATGCATGTCGCCTCCTGCCTGGCGGGCCTGGCGTTCAATGCCTCGTCCCTGGGCCTGAACCACGGCATGGCCCATCAGCTGGGCGCGGTGTTCCATATCCCCCACGGCCGGGCAAACTCGATCCTGCTGCCGCATATCATCGAGTATAACAGCGAGATCAATCTCTACAGCCGCAGCAAGTCCAGCTACGCGCCCTGCGTGCAGAAATATTGCAATATGGCCCGCATTCTGGGCGTCAATAACCTCAACGAGGTCGTGACGGTCCATGCCCTGATCAACCAGGTCCGCTTTATGGCAACAGAGATGCACATGCCCACCCGCGTCTCTGAAGCGCTGCCGAAGCTGACGAAGGAGGAATACGAGGCGCAGATCTCCCTGATGGCGAAAAACGCCCTGCAGGACGGCTGCACCGCCACCAACCCCCGCATCCCCACAGAGGACGACGTCATCGAGCTTTATAAAAAGATCTGGTGATGCTGCGCATCAAGCGTATATAGAACAAAAGGCCCGCCGATTGGCGGGCCTTTTGCTCAGTCTGTCAAAAAGCCTCGCAGAGTTTGCGCCGCGCACGGCGCAAATAGAGTCAAAATCATTTTCTCCGGCGGCGTGTACGTCGGGGAAAATACTTCTCGCCCT
>CAUBQU010000230.1 GCA_958438185.1 uncultured Oscillospiraceae bacterium | reverse complement strand
CAGAGCATATTTAGGTGGGATCGCATGAAGCAAAGAAAGAAACCGATCCAGCGCTGGGTGGGGCTGGCGCTGGCTGTTGTGCTATTGGCGGGCTTGACCCTCAGCCTGGTGGGCGCCGGGCGGGCCGCGCCGGAAAACCCCCTCCAGGCGCAGAAGACCGAGCCGCTGGAGCAGGAGACCCTGGCTGGGACGGTCGGGGGCCTGACCAGTGCGGAGCAGGCGGAATTAGAGCTGGAGCGGGAAGAACAGGAGCAGCCCCAGCAGCAGGAGGAGGACCCGCAGCCGGAGGAGCAGCCGGAGACGGTCATCCAGCAGCCGACCCCCTCGAATAACACCCAGCCCCAGCCCGGCGGCAACACAACGCCCGGCAACGGTGACGGCGAAAATCCGGACCCGGATCCGGCGCCGGTCCCCGGCGAGCCGGATATCGTGACAGACCTGGCAAACGGGACGGTGTATGAAAGTGACCTGACGGACGATATCCTGCCGTTTTACGCCCGGGCGATCAATGCTGGGAGCAAGGCATATGTCCAGGTGAAGCTGAAGAACAAGGGCTCGAACAACCGCTTCCAGACCTTAGAGAGTGACCGCAAGGGAAATTTCGAGGCGACGCTCTCCTTCGGCAGCAACGAATTTCGGATGTACCTGATGAAGGACGGCAAAAGCCTGATGGAGCGGACGGTGACTGTCACCTACGAGGTGCAGCGTGCCGGGCCGGACAATCCCAACATGGGTGACGCGCCGAAGATCGTCACGAATCTGGACGACGCCATCACCAGCCAGGGCGGCTGCCATGACGAGAAAAACAATGCCTTTGATTTTAAAGTCACGGTCACCGCGGCGGACGGGCATTATATCCAGAACAACTTCATCACCGTCCAGCTCACCGATACCGAGACGGGGACGACGACGGAGATTCGGGAGTATACCGGTAAAGATACCTATAACTACGCCCTTTCCTTCACCCCGCCGAACATCGGGGATGAAAAGCTCTATTATGTGACCGTCCTGGCGGTGGACGATCAAAACGGCAAAAACAGCGCCTGGCAGCGCTATTCCATCCGCTATCTGTCCACGGCCCAGGGGGATGTCACCGGTCAAGCGACGGTCATCCTGGACGCGACGACCGTTGGCCTGGATGTGATGGACACCATCACCGTGGACGTCAAGGCCGGTGATACGGCGGCGGACGTCGTCGAGGCGGCGCTGGATTCCTACGGCTACAGTGTGGAAGCCAGCCGCGGCGGCAGCTACTATCTGAGCCGCATCTACCGCTCCGGTTCGTTTGATGGGAGCATTCCTGATACCCTGGCGCAGATTTTGGAGACGGATGGCTTCGTCATCCAGCCGACGTATAACAGCGATAGCCTTGGCGACCGGGATTATACCTCCGGATCCGGCTGGCTGTGCTATATGAATGGCGTAGGCATCACCCAGTCCATGGGCGCGGAGGTCGTCTCCGCGGGCAGCACGATCCAGATGCGCTTCACCCTGGCCTATGGCAAGGACGTCGGCGGTGTCAGCCGGCAGGGTGGCCAATTTGACCACTACTGCTACAGTTGGGTCGGCGGCTACGTATCAGAGCGGGATCACCTGAAGCAGACGGAGACCCGCGTCGAGCCGACGGAGACGGCGGACGGCTGGGTCGGCTACTACTGCGCCCGCTGCGGCAAGCAGATCGTGGAGCAGGTGCTTCCGGCCACCGGACCGGTCAACCCGGACCCGACGCCGGACCCGGATCCGACACCGGACCCGGAACCCAATCCGCCGGAAAATCCGGACCCGGCCCCCGAGACAGAATCGGAGAGCGGTCTGACCAGTTTGCGCCGCGCATCGCTGACGCGGCAGGCAGACCTGACCCTACAAAAAGAAATGAGGTTGCAGCTTCTTGAAAAAACTGAGAATTTTGGCCAGCGTATTGGCGGCCGTCCTTTGTATTTCCTGCGTGCCGCTGCGCGCCTGGGCCGCCTCTGATTCCCTGCAGACGGCACTGGACGCGGCAGGGCAGGCAGAGCGTCTGCTCGGCGGCGGTACGGCCGACGGCCTTTTGAACGACCAGAACGCCTGCCCGGCAGGCTCCAACTTCTGCGATTGGGCCGCCTTCGCCATGGCCATCACCGGCCAGCAGGAGGACTATGACGCCTATCTGACGGCGCTGGAGCACTATGTTACGCAGCTGTATATGGAGGACGCCGCACTGACAGAGATCAGCGGCCGCCATCGCATCGCCCTGGCTGTCCTGGCAATGGGCGGCGATCCGACGGCCTTCGGCACGGCGGCAGATGGCAGCAAGATCAACCTGGTCGCCGATTCCACCTACGCCTATCCCGGCGACCTGGAGGAGGACACGACAAACCGGATGATGTACGCCCTGGTCCTGCTGGACGCCAAGGGGTATACCGTCCCGGATGATGCGAAGTACACCCGGGAGGACCTCGTGCAGATGATGCTCGACCGGCAGAACCCCGAATCTGGCGGCTTCGGCCTGACGGCAGGCGGCGAGGATCTGGATATCACGTCGATGACGCTGCAGGCCCTGGCGCCCTATCGCGACGATGAGAAGGTGCAGAAGGCCATTGACGCGGGGCTGGACTTTATTCAGAAACAGATGGATGAAAACGGCTATTATGTCGCCTTTGGAACGGATTCCTCCGAGAGCCTCTCCCAGGTGATCCTGGCGCTGTGTGCACTGGGGATCGACCCGGATACCGACGAGCGCTTCTGCGCGGGCGATATCACGCCGACCCAGGCGCAGCTGAGCTATCAGTTGGACGATGGCGGCTTCCGCCATGTCGCTTCCGATACCGAGGGAAACTTCATCGCGACACAGCAGGCGATGATGGCCCTGGAGGCGGTGCGGCGGCTGCGGGCCGGTGAGCCGGGCATTTACGATTTTACCGCGGCGGGCAGCGCCGGGGTCCCGGTCTATGTCTATATCGCGGGCGGCGCCGTTCTGGTGCTGGCATTGGTGATCGTATTGGTATGCGTGAAAAAGAGAGGAAAGAAACATGTTTGAAATCACACAAGAGATTCAG
>CAUBQU010000229.1 GCA_958438185.1 uncultured Oscillospiraceae bacterium | reverse complement strand
GGCGCGGCCGGTGGTTTGACACTGGTCGCGCCGCATTGGCGTTATGTTTTTTAGATCAGTAACATCCGGTCGTTGTCGAGAGCTTTGCCGGAGACTTCCTTGAATTTGGCAAGCAAATCCGGGACGGTCAGGTGGGCTCGTTCTTCGCCGGTGGTGTCCATGACGATGCGGCCGCGGTCCATCATGACGGTGCGGTTGCCCAGGTCCAGGGCAGACTGCATATTGTGGGTGATCATCAGGCAGGTCAGGTGGTTTTCCTCGACGATTCTTTTCGTTAGGTCCAGGACCTTTTCGGCGGTGGCCGGGTCCAGGGCGGCGGTGTGCTCGTCAAGAAGCAGGAGCTTCGGGACGGTCAGCGTCGCCATCATTAAGGTCAGGGCCTGGCGCTGGCCGCCGGAGAGGAGGCCGACGTTCTGGCGCATCCGGTCCTCCAGGCCCATGCCCAGCAGAGCGACCTGGTCGCGGAAGCGGGCCTTATCGGCGCGGGAGACGCGGCTGAGCCAGCCGCCGCCCCCGGCGGCCAGGGCGAGGTTTTCCTCCACCGTCATGCCAGGGGCGGTGCCGCGCATCGGGTCCTGAAACAGGCGGCCGATGAGGCGGGCGCGCTTGTGCTCCGGGCGGAGGGTCACGTCCTGGCCGTCCAGGAGGATTTGCCCGGCATCTGTCAGGAAGCTCCCGGCGATGGCGTTGAACAGGGTTGATTTTCCCGCGCCGTTGGCGCCGATGATGGAGATGAAGTCGCCGGGGCGGACGTCGAGGGAGAGATCATCCAGGGCCGTCTTGGCGTCCGGTGTGCCGGGGTGAAAGGTCTTGGTCAGATGGGAAAGCTTCAGCATTGGGCCCCCTCCTCTCCTTTGCTTGCGCTGCGGGCAGCAAAGCGGCGGCGCAGCATGGGCAGCCGCGTCTTGAAATACGGCAGCGAGATGGCCGCGATGACGATGACGGAGGAGACGAGCTTGAGCATAAAGGCGGGCATATCAAACCGCAGGGCGATGGCGTAGACCAGACGGAAGACGAACGCGCCCAGGACCATCCCGACGATGCGCCAGCCCATGCGGCGGCGGCCCAGGAAGGCCGCGCCGATGAGCAGTGACGCCAGGGCGATGGTCACTATGCCGGAACCGATGTCGATATTGACGGACTTCTGCGACTGGGCCAGCAGGCAGCCGGACAGGCCGGTGAAGGCGTTGGCGACGCAGAGGCCGACGATCGTCGTAAAGACGGGGTTGATAGAGGAGGAGCGGACCATATCCGGGTTATTGCCCGTGGCGCGGATGGCAAGGCCCAGCTTCGTCTTCAAAAACAGGCCCAGGAAGACGGCGACGAGAATCACCGCGATGGCGGCGACGACGAGCTTGAACTGCCCGGCCAGAAGCGTGCCCGCCAGAAGGTCCTTCATCTTCGTGAAAACAGTGACCGTCTTATTCATATTGAGGACGGAGGAATTGCCCATGATGGCGATGTTGATGGAATAGAGCCCTGTATTGACGATAATACCGGCAAGCAAACTGTTGACGCCCATCTTCGTCTGCAGGACGGCGGTGATGAGCCCCGAGAGCATTCCGGCGGCCATGGCGGCGGCGATGGCCAGGTACGGGTGCCCGGCGATGGCCACGGCCGCGCCGACGGCGGCGCCTAAGGTGAAGCAGCCGTCGGTGGAAAGATCGCAGACGTCCAGCATGGAATAGCTGAGAAACAACGCCAGGACCGTCAGGCCGTTGATGAGGCCCAGCTCCAGAGCCGTCTGGAGCAGATTCAAAATGGAAGCGTCCATAAACTGACTGGTCTCCTCTCCCCTGGTTTCAGGATTAAATCAATCGAAATGAAAATCAGCTGGCAAATTCTTCGGCGGTCTCGATGCTCTTGACCTCGGTGCAGAAGGGGGCAAAGGTCTCTTTCAGGGTGTCGAAGTCATAGCCCAGCTGCTGGCAGACCTCGGTGTTGATCGTGGCGGTGCCGTTGTCGAAGGTGCGGACGGCCAGGGTGGCCGGGTCCTTGCCGTCGAGGAGAATTTCTGCGATCATGTCCGCCGTCTCGCGGCCCAGGTTGGCGTAGTCGACGCCGTATCCGAGGAACGCGCCGTTCAGGGCGAAGGAGTCAGCGCCGGTGTAGTGGGGGATGCCCGCTTCGGCGAAGGTCTCGTAGATGGTCAGCTCGGATTTCATGACGGTGTTGTCCGACGGGGTGAAGACGGCGTCCACGCCGTCGGCGACCAGGGCCTGGGCGGCCAGGGCGATCTCATCGACCGTCGTACCGGTGCGCTCGATGACTTCGACGCCGCGGTCGGTCAAATTCTTCTTCGCGTCGGCAATGGCGGTGGCGGAGGAGTCCTGCCCGACGTCGTAGAGCAGGCCGACTTTCTTCGTCTCCGGGTTCTGGGCGAAGATCAGATCCATAATAGCGGCGGTATCGAGATAGTCGGACGTGCCGGTGATGTTGCTGCCCGGGGCGTCCAGGCTATCGACGAGGTCGACGGACATCGGGTCCGAGACGGCGGCGAAGACGACGGGGGTGTCCGTCCCCTCGGTCGCGGCCTGCATGGCCATGGCCACCGGCGTTGCGACGCCGACGAGGAGGTCCGTGCCATCGGCCTGGAAGTTGGAGATGATCTGGTTCATCAGGCTGGCGTCGGCGTTGCAGTTGTCATAGGAGACGTCGAAGCTCACCCCCCGCTCCTGGCCGATCTCCTCCAGGCGGGATTCGATGTTGGCGACGATCTGGTTCAGGGACGCGTCGTCGACGTAGTTGCAGATGCCGACGGTGTAGGTCTCGCCGCTGGACGCGCTGGACGGGGCGGCGTCGGACCCGGTGGTGTTGTCTGCCGTCTTGCCGCAGCCGGTGAAGCTGCCGACGCAGACGAGGGCGGCCAGGGTGGAGGCGATCAGTTTTTTGAACGTTGCTTTTTTCATGATGGGTTCCTTTCTATCATCGCGTGCCGTGGGGCACGGTGGGGGTTTTTTGTTGGATTTTGGCGAATTTTCTTGGATTTTGTCACGATTCGGGACGCCATCGTTTGTAAAGCATTTTGTGCAGCATGGTTGG
>CAUBQU010000228.1 GCA_958438185.1 uncultured Oscillospiraceae bacterium | reverse complement strand
CACCTGGGAGCTGGTGTCATTCGTCGGCTTGAGGAGGATAGGGTTCATCTCCACAGTAGGGGCGATGCCCGCCGCCTCTGCCTGCATCACCTGCGCCCGCCCCATCTCCAGGCCGTCCGCCGTTATGAAGGAGTTGAGGGCCATATTCTGCGATTTAAACGGGGCGACCCGGTAGCCGTCCTGCCGGAAAATGCGGCAGAGGGCCGCCGCTAGGAAGCTTTTGCCCGCGTTGGATGTCGTCCCCTGGATCATGATCGGGTTTGCCATGGTCAATCCTCCAATGCCGCGCCCAAAGCGCGCAGTAGTGTCTCGTTCTCCGCCGCCTGGCGGACCGCCACTCGGTACCAATCCGGCCCCAGGCCGCGGTAATTCGCGCAGCTGCGCAGCAAGACGCCCTGCCGCAGCAGCCGTTCTTTTAAATCAAAAACGCCCGGCAGGCAGAACAGCAGATAGTTTGCGCCCCCCGGGATGACCCGGCAGCCCAACGCCGCCAGGCCGCGCAGCAGCTGGGGCCGCTCGCTTGCCGCCAGCGCCCGCCCGTCAGACGGCCACTGGGGCAACCGACAGCATGCAAGCCCCGCCGCCTGGGCCGGGCCCGAGACATTCCAGCACGGGCCCCAGGCCAGCATCCGCTCCACCAGCGCCGCCTCCCCCAAGCCGTAACCCAGGCGCAGCGCCGGCAGGCCATACGTCTTGGTAAACGCCCGCAGCAAAAAGAGCTCGGGCCACGCCGCCAGGTACGGAGCCATGCCCGGCCCCGCCTGGGCCAGCGGCAAAAAGCACTCATCCAGCAGCAGCCGCGCCCCAATGACGCGGCACCGGGCCAGGATCTTCTCCAGCAGCGCAGGCGCGATGACCCGCCCCGTCGGATTATTTGGGCTGCAGAGGACGACAAGCTCGATGGGCGCTTCGATCGCGCCCAAGATCTCCTCCGTGACGTCAAACTGCACATCCTCCCGCAGCAGGTGGAACCGGCAGTCGCAGCCCACCTGGCGCAGGGCGCCTTCGTACTCGGCAAAGGTCGGGGCCGTCAGCAGCGCAGCCCGGGGCCGCAGCGCCAGCGCCAGCCGGAAGATCACCTCCGCCGCGCCGTTGCCGCAGAGCACCTGCTCCGGCTGCACGCCATCCCGTGCCGCAATGGCCTGCCGCAGGGCGCGGCACAGGGGGTCGGGGTACTCCCCCGCCCGTTCCAATGCCGCCCGGGCCGCCTCCAGCGCCTGGGGGGCAGGCCCCAGAGGGTTGATATTCACGGAAAAATCCAAAATTTCCCCAGAATAGACCTGCTGCGCGGCGAAAAGATCGCCGCCGTGTTCCAATGTCATAGCCAGATCCTCCAAATCACCAGGGGCAGTACATCAAAAAGTAAAAGGGCCAGCAGCGCCGTCAGCAGGGCAAGATCGTTGGCCCGCTTGACATCCCGGCGGCAGATGGGCCGCACCGCGTCGCCAATGGTCGGCTTGACCACCGGCTTGCCGAAATAGAGATGCGTCCCGCCCAGCTGCAGGCCCAGCGCCCCGGCGCAGGCCGCCTCGGTATGGGCGGAGTTGGGGGATTTGTGATTCCTCCGGTCCCGGAAGAAGACGCGCAGCGCGCCGTGGCCGTCAAAGCCGCAAAAGGCCGCCAGGCACATCAAAAATCCCGCCACCCGGGCCGGAACCCAATTGCAGGCATCATCCAGCAGCGCCGAGGCCCGGCCAAAATTCAGGTACCGCTCGTTCTGGTAGCCCACCGTCGAATCCAGCGTGTTGACCGCCTTGTAGCACATGCCGCCCACCGGCCCCAGGACCGCCGCCCACAGCAGCGGGGCCAGAATGCCGTCGGCCGCGTTCTCCGCCACCGTCTCGACATCCGCCGCCAAGACCTCGGCCTCTGTCAGCTGTGCTGTGTCCCGCCCGACGACCATGCTGACCGCCCGGCGGGCATCGTCCAGCGTCCCATGCTCCAGGGCCCGGATGACCTTCATCGTCTCCCGCCGCAGGGATTTTGTCGCCAAAATCTGCCAGGAGATGACGACCTCCAGCGCAAACCGCGCCGCCGGATGCAGCAGCCCCGCCAAAAACAGGCACAGCCCCGTGGTAAGCCCCGTCAGCCCGACCGTCAAGGCAGCCAGCCAGACCCCAGCGCGGCGCTCTCCCCGCTCCGTTGTGGGGAAGCAGCGGCGCAGCGCCGCCTCCAGCTTGCCGATTAGCCAGCCGATACCCTGGACCGGGTGCGGCAGCCACCGGGGGTCCCCCAGCAGCAGGTCGACACCAAAGCCCAGCAGTAATGCAGTTAAATGGTTCATGCGTTCAAACTCCGATCTTTTGGTTTCCTTCTGCCCTCTTCCGCGCGCCGCGGGCAAAAAAAGAAGCAGCCTGCCAGCTGCTTTGCAAAAAGGCGTCTGCGCCTTCCAAAATGCAACTGAGTCCCGCAGCCATTTTCCAAAGTCACGCAGGTCTCCTGGCTCCAGTTCATCGCGCGGCGCGCCTTCTCAGGGACGCCGCCCCAATGGCATTCTGCGCTGCGCTCTCTGTTACAGTGACGGGTCCGCTTCGGCCTTGCACCGAATTCCCTGCCGCCCCTTTCCAAAAAGGGCGATGTGCCTTTCTATTTCTTTTAACTATAAACGGCGCGTTTTCCCCTGTCAATGCCCATTGGCCATTTTTCTGAAAAAAGCACAGGAAGGCCTCCGCAAACGTGCAGCGCCGCGCACCGGGGCGCCCAGGGCGCGGCGCTGTATTTTCTTAGCACGTGACCGTCCGCTGCAGCTTAAAGCGCTCCTCGCCGAAGACGGCGGGGGCACACCCTTACGCCAATCTCTCTGATTTGCTTCTCCGCAAGCAAAAGGCCAAGCAGCAGAGCATTATCGTTCCCTGCCTGGCTGCTGCAATGAAATGTTTCTCTATGGCAGCTTAACACCAAAATAATGCAATTTTATCATAGCATTTTAGAGAAAAATACGATATAATATGGATAGAATCCTGGGAGGAGGCTTCCTTGCGTCCATATACGCTGGCGCACAGCATACGCTTTATTCTCCAATATTTGTCTATTCTTATGAGCCACC